>NZ_JBSFMS010000001.1:59536-241454 GCF_053599675.1 Streptomyces sp. NPDC000880
GGCACAGGTGATCTCACGACCGGCCTCAACGGTCCCGGCGGCACAGGTGATCTCACAACCGGCCTCAACGGTCCCGGCGGCACAGGTGATCTCACGACCGGCCTCAACGGTCCCGGCGGCACAGGTGATCTCACAACCGGCCTCAACGGTCCCGGCGGCACAGGTGATCTCACAACCGGCCTCAACGGTCCCGGCGGCACAGGTGATCTCACGACCGGCCTCAACGGCGCCACCCCGGCCGGGGGCGGCTCGCTGGACAGCCTACTCAACCCTGCCGGTACGTCGGGGGACCCGAGTCTCCTCCCGCCCAGTGCGATCTCCCCCCTCAATCCCGGACCCGGTGCTGCCGGGAGCCTGACTGGGGGGATGACCAACCCGGACGGAAGTGTGACCACGCTCAATCCGGACGGAACCCTCACCACCACATCCCCTGACGGCACCGTCACCCAGCTCAACCCGTCCCTCGGAACCGCCACCACCACCAGCCCGAACGGCTCCACCAAGACCACCGACCTCAACGGCGGAGCGGTGGTGGGCCCCGACGGCAGCGTCACCGTCACCAATCCCGACGGCACCGTCACCACCACGTATCCCGACGGAACCGTCACCACGCTCAACCCGGACACCGGCACCGCCACCTCGTTGAACCCGGACGGCACCCTCACCACCATCTATCCGGACGGGAGCACCACCACCGTCGCGCCCGACACCGGACTGGCGACCACCACCAACCCCGACGGATCCACCGTCACCACCGACCTCAACAACGGTCCGCTGCAGAACCCCGACGGCAGCACCACCACCCTCAACCCGGACGGATCACTTACCACGTCCAATCCGGGCGGCAGCGTCACGACCCTCAATCCCGGCACCGGGGCGCTCACCACCAGTTATCCCGACGGCACCATCACCTCACTCAACCCGGACACCGGCGACCTCACATCGCTGCACCCGGACGGCACCCTCACCACCAGCAATCCGGACGGAAGCACCACCACCGTCGACCCCGACACCGGACTGGCCACCACCACCAACCCCGACGGATCCACCGTCACCACCGACCTCAACAACGGTCCGCTGCAGAACCCCGACGGCAGCACCACCACCCTCAACCCGGACACCGGCGAACTCACCACCACCTATCCCGACGGCAGCACCGCCACCCTCGATCCGAACACCGGGGCGCTCACCACCACCTATCCGGACGGCACTTCCACCATCATCAACCCCGACACCGGGACAGCCACCACCACCAACCCGGACGGATCCACCGTCACCACCGACCTCAACGGGCCCTCCCTGAATGGTCCGGGAGAGGGCGGCGGCACCAGTGGCGACTTCCCATCGTCCCTGAATGACGGACTCAACCTGCCCAGCAGCCTCAACACCGACCTCCACGGCCCAACCGGAAGCGGAGTCGGCGCTGCGGGCGGTGGCGACTACACCGGAGCGCTGAACAACGGGCTCAACACCGGCGGCACCGGGAGCTCCTACAACGAGCCCTACTACGACCAGCAGGACCCGACCCAGGCCGGGCGGGGTCTCGGCTCCCCCGTCCAGGCTGCCCAGTCACCGATGATGCCAGGTGGCATGCCGCTCAATCCCGGTATGGGAGGATCCCGTGACAACGGCAACTCAGAACGGGTCCGTAATGTCTTCACCGGCTCAGGCGGGGCGACCATGGCCCGGCGCAACAACCGCCCGGCCGCGCTGGACGAAGAGGACGACGTGGTGATCACAAGGGGTGGTACCGCCACGACGTCCGGCGCGATGTATCCGGCGGCCGGCGGTCCGTCTTCCGGTCAGCGCACTGAGGGCGTCTTCCAGGGGCGCAGCAGCTGGGTGACCGAGGATGAGGACGTATGGGGCACCGACGAGGGTGGCGCCCCCGCGGTGATCGGGCGATGAGTGTGTTGCGCCGCTCGGGCGGAGTCATGGCGGGCGGAACCAGGAGAGGTCGATGAACGAGTCCGTGCAACAACGCCTGGCCCAGGCGATGGAGGAACTGAAGGCGACCGAGGCTGCCGTCGCGCAGGCCGAGCAGGAACTGCGTGGTTCGTCCTACACGGTCAGGTCCAGGGACCGCTCGGTGGAGGTCACGGTCGACGCCCAGGGAGCCCTGACTGGTCTGCGCTTCCTGGGTGGCGCCTACCGGGACATGGGGCCGGCCGAACTGGCCGCCAGTGTGCTGGATGCGGCGGAAAGGGCCCGAACCACGATGGGCCGTCATGTGATGCGGATGCTCGGTCCGCTCACCGAAGCCAGCCCCACCGTGCCGGAGCTCTCGGGAATCGACGTGGACTGGGTCAAGATCTTCGGGCCGGGCGTCCTCGAGGAGACCGACGACGTGGCATCGCGGCCGTCACAGCGGAGACTGCGGGACGAAATCAACGAGGACGGAGAGGAACACAGTCATGGCTAATTCGCCGAGGTACACCGCGGAACCGGACAACCTCCTCGCGGGGGTCAAGGCGATCGAGGAGATCGGCGCTCTGGCACAGTCACTGCTGGCCGACTTCTCCAACGAGGTCAACGAGACCCGCCGTTGGCCCGGAGTGAATGACAGCTTCGCGCAGGAAGCCATCCCGCAGGAAGTCAAGGTTCGGGAGGGCTCCCTCAAGACCGTCGAGGCGGTCTTCGAGGGCGTTCGCGGGATCGGCGACGCCACCTTCGGCAACCTGCTGAACATCATGACCACCCAGAGTGGCGCCCTGGAGGCCATCCAGACCGCGGCGTCCAAGAACAAACGGTAACGTATGGCGATCGAGGCTTCCCCCCAGATCAACAATTTGCTGTTCGTGCTGATCGGCGAACGGCTCATCCAGGCCAACGAGGACCTGGCTTACGAGAGCCGCCTGGCATACGGGCGGCTGGGCGGCAAGCTTCGAGACCTGTCGGACCTCATCGAACAGTCGGTGCTGGGCGCCTCACGATCCCTGCCTCCCGCCGTGGGACAGAACTACCAGCAGGCCATGCAGTTGTTCGTGAACAACGGCGGCACCAACCACCTCAAGGAGTTCGCCCGACAGCTCGACGAGATCGGCGACAGCCGGATCCAGACCTCGTCGAACATTATCGAGGCCAAGTGGCAGATCATCGCCGAGGTCATCCGGCTGCTGATCGAGCTGTTCGTGACGGCAGTGCTGGCGATCTTCAGCGGTGGTACTTCCGCCGGTAAGATGGCCCTGGCCAGGGCGAGAAGCCGCGTCGTCATCCTGACGGTTCTGGATTGGCTGATCAGCCACACCCGGATGATGCCGTTTCTGTCGGAGGCGATCGAGGAGGCCTTCCAGGCGTTCGCGGTCCGGCTGGCGATGATGGCCTTCGGACCGAACGACCGGCGCCCGAAGGGCATCGACTGGGCGGCAATTGGCATTGACGGCTTGGCCGGTGCGTTCATGGGCGTCTTCAGTCCTGCCCTGAAGTCGATCACCAAGAACATCGGCGGCGGTGCGCTCAAGAAGTTGGGCAGCGGGTTCTGGGACGGGCAGGGGCCCGGGTTGCCGTTCTCCATGAAGGACCTGTCGAAGGATGTCGTCTCCAAGTCCACGCTGCCGGGCTGGGTGTCAAAGACCACCAGCACTGCCACTCATCAGGCCGACGACTTCCTCGTCTCGGGATTCTCCGAGTCGGGTGCCGAGGTGGTCATCAGCGGGCTATTGACAGGCAAGTGGACCTGGAACGACGCCACCTGGGGCAACACCTTCCTCGGCTCGGGTATCAGTTCCGTGTCGGAGAAGGGCCTCGACGTCGGCGCCGTCAAGTTCGGTGAGTCGATCGGTAGCCTCGGCAGCAAATTCAACTCCACCTTCGACTTCTCCCCTCCGGCGGCCGCGGGCGGCGGCTTCACCGGCACCGGTGGTATCGGCGGATCAGACGGCGGGTTGGGCAGCCGGGGTATCGACACCGTCGGCAACGGGCCCGTCGACACGGACTTCGATGTCACGCCCCCCGGTCCCGGAGCGACCGACCTGCCGCCGATGGGTCCGGTCACGATCACTGAGCCCGTCCTGTCCGCACACCCTGCCGTCCCACCGCTCACGGCCCAGGCCCAGAACGGTGGTGTGACCGGCGGCCGTGATCTGCCGGCCGAGGGCAGCCTGTCCGTGCCGACCGGCGGTCGCGGCACCGGTGTTCCGGCCGACCCGCGCATGACGTTGACGTCGACGGGACCGAACGCTGACACCCCACGTCCCCAGACGCCGGTCCCCGGCTCGGGCACCGACGCTCTCCCAGGTCCAAGGCCGTCCCTCGAATCGGACGCGGGCAGCACGGCGAGGACCCCCGTACCGGCAAGCACGCCGTCGCATACCGGCCCGTCGGTGAATACCTCACGTGGCAACCCGGCCACACACAGCGGGTACGACGACACCTACTCCGGTACCGGACCGCAGCAGGCCCCGGTTGACACCACCGACGATCACGCGGTCACGGCGGGCCAGGGGACGAATGTCCTCCCGCCCAGCTCCACCGCGCCCCACACCACCGCGCCCCACACCACCTTGTCCATCAGGACCGGTTCCGGCACCACGGGCGAGGACCAGCAGCAGGATTCACCGCCCGAGACCGAGGGTGGGACAGCCACCCCGAAGGGCACTTCCTCGGGGACACCGGGCGCCCGGAACAACGTCGGCCAAACCCCGGCGGGCGTCACGGACAACCGCAACCAACCCGTAGAGACCGACACCATCGACACCATGGTCGAGAACGACCTGGCAACACCAGTCGGCCTGTACCCGGTCTCCGGCGATCCCGGCGTCGCCACGCCACCGTCCGTTACGGCACCGGACACCACCACTCTCGACGCCGCAGACACGCGGGAGAGCACTCCGGACACCGCCCTGGCACCGCCTCCTGGTCTGGGCCTGGCGTCAGCCCCTCCCACCGTCTCCGCACCACTCACCGCGCCGAGCACCACACCCGGCACCACGACACCCCCGCAGGCGCCCCCACAGAACACCGGAGCGGGCAGCACCACCCCTGCAGACAGCCCGGCTCCGGTCACGACACTGGCCGGCAGCACACCACCGGGCCCCGCGACCGACAACTCCGAGCCTTCCTCGGCCTCCGACAGCGGCCGGCACAGCGGCGACGACGTGTCGCTGTCAACTCCGGTCACCACCTCTTGGGTTACGGACCCCGGCTGGACCGCGGCCTATGCCGACGCCACCCGGGTCGAGCGGTGGCACACCTGGGTCGACCCCGTGTCCACTCCGGCCGCGGCCGACGGCTCCGACACCACCCAGTACGTCGTGCGGTCCGGGTTCGATGTCCGCCGCTTCGTCCACGAGGACACTCGGGTGACGGACCTCACCGTCGAGTTGGAGTTCACCAACACCGAGGACGTCTCCGACGCCGACCTGCGGCAGGTCCGGGACCGGATGGCGGCCGGCGTGGACCAGGTCTTCAACGCCCCCGGCCACAAACTGCCCAACGGTGACGTCCTCCATGTGACCGTTGCCCCGCCACCACGCGGCGGACGAGGCCATCTCAAGGTGCAGCTCACCGCCGACGGACCCACGTCGCACCACGTCTGGCAGCTCGACAGCTCGGAACAGGACCTCGCACACGAGATCGGACACCAACTCGGACTGCGCGACGAGTCCAGGCATCCATCAGCTCATCAGCACCGCCCCGATGTCGCCGGCAGCCTCATGGGCGACTACAACCGCCCGGTCACCGAACCGGACGGCACCGACCAGGACGCACTCCGTTACGACGGGCCCGATCTGGCCAGTGACGGCTATGCGCAGGGCGGGTTGCGGCACCGCCATCTCGCGCTGCTGCAGACCCTGGTCGGTGACATCGCCCCGTCCTCGCACAGTTCGTCCGGCCCATCGGCACCCGTCCGGCGGCCGAACGCCGATTGGAGCGCGTTCGAGGGAGCCGACCCCCTCGCACCCAGTGCCATCACCGAACCGTCCCGCTCCAGCGGGCCACTCACGACGATTCAGGAAGAGCCGGAACCGGACGGCGTCGCCACACAAGAGACAAACGTGCCGGAGGTTGCCCCGGCCTCCGCGGTCTTGGGAGTGCTCGGATCCGCGGTCCCACGCGAGCGGATCGGCCTGGCGCTTCGGCCGTGGAGCGGCCCGGTGGCCGAGGCCACGGCGTACCTGGAAGAAATCCTGCTGACAAAGGGACCCGGCGCACGGTCCCTCGTACTGCCCCAATACTTCGCATCAGGCCCCGGACGCCCGCTGTTCGCGGTGAACGTCCACGGGCACATCCGGTGGTTCGACCACCGGAGCGGCATCCTCGTCACCCCGCCACAGGAGACAGCCGGACAGATCCAGTCGATCGACCTCGATCCGCAGGGCACACTGCTCAACCCCTCGCAGGAACTCCTCGCACTGGGCCCCGACGCGGCGCACTTCCCCATGCTCGGGCCCGGCACCGACCTGCCAGAGGCACTGGCCCACCGCCCGACGGTCTCCGACGAGACCGTCCGCGCTGTAGGGAGCAAGGATCACGGCGTGCTCGGCGAGACCACCGTGCAGGCGGAGGGGCAGTGGACGGACGAGCAGGACCGCGGCCTGGGCGACGGTGCCGGACAGTACGGCCACCTGACGGCGGGCAGTCTGGTGCAGCAGCTCCAGGCCATGGCGGTACCTGACATCCGCATGCTGCCGGTGCAACCAGGTCCCCAGGGCGTGGACTTGTTCGGTGTGCTCGAGCCGGCCTCGGTGCCTGACTTCCTGCGCGACCCGGAGTCGGGGGTGCCGCACGACTACAGCGGGCTGAACGCCGACGAGTCTGCGTACCTCCTCACTCTCATGGACATGCGGGACGAGTACCCGGCAGAGGCATTCGATCCGCGCGGCTGGCAGGACATCAGGGGCTACAGCTACACGCACCGCCGCACCACGCTGCAGTGGACACCCAATCCGGAGGCTCCCCAGCTGTCGTCGCTGGACGCCAGCACTCCTGCTCTGGTGCACGGCATCTGGCTGGGCGGCCCGTTGCGGGAATCCGGGGCGAGTGCGGCGTTCTGGACACAGTTCGGCACTGCCGCCCAACGGCACCAGAGCGAAGCGATTTTCGTGCTGTGGACCGACGTCCCTCGTGCGGAGATCGCCGAGGTCCGGTACCTGGAGGAGTCACCGAGCGATCCGTACCTCGCCGAGGTGTGGTCCATGGTGGCCTGGGCCAATACGGTCGGTGCCCGTTTGGTCAACATGCATGAGGTCTTCAACGAGTCGCGGCCCATGCAACTGCACGACGAGTTCATGACCGAGATGGCCAAGCAGACTGGCACCGGCTGGGCGGCGGCCAGTGACATCGCACGGCTGGAGATCCTGGACGTCTTCGCCGGCCTGTATCCCGAGGGCGACAACGTTCTGAACAACCTGCGCGCCCTCGAGCAGGTGACCACCAGCACCGAGGGCTATGCGGTCAATGCGATGAGCGGCACGTTCACCAATTCCACCTTTGCGGTGCAGATGCACCATCCCTTCCCCAGGATGGTCAAGAAGATCATCGGGGAGAACTACCGCAAGTCGCAGACCCAGCTCCTCCCGGCGCTCCTCTCTCAGGTGCCCAACAGCATGTGGACGCAGGGCCAGGGCCTTGCACGCCGCAACTCGGTCATGCACCGCACGGGCCCTGACGCCTATCGCGGGCTGCCCGCCCTGCTCGGGCTGGAGCGTCTGGTCGACATGCCCAGGATCCCTGGGATCAGCATCAGGTCTGACAACAGCTGGCTCGCGAAGCCGCCGGCGGCGCGCAGCCACTCGGACCAGGAGACGGTGGAGTTCACCGCCAGGGTAGTCCACACTTTGGTGCGCAGCCTGTTCAACCGCAACGGCGATCTCCATCTCACCCAGATAGCTCCGGCTGTCTCCCGGCACGGCCGGCCGGACCTCGTCTGGGAGGCCGCCCTGGGCTTCCTGGCGTCGAGGGACGACCTGCGGCCACTGGTCCACGGTGTCACCCGCACCAGCGTCACACGCGACGACGCCCCCAACCTCTACGTGCAGTTGCCCCCGGCCGCCGAGGCACTGCTGCACCTGCCCGCCAAGACGGATACCGCGCCGCCGATCGGCAACACCGAAGGCTGGTGGCTCGGCGACCGGTCCGTCCCGGTCCGCATGGTGGCGCCCGTGGCGGCCGGCACCTTCGGGCCGGGCTCCGGACACCCCTACGGGGGCGCGTCGTCGCCGACAACCGCGGTCAAGGCCTTCGCGGACCTCGCCGACAGCGCCGGGCGGTCCTACGGCTGGTCGCAGATGATGGCACAGCTGCAAGCAGCGGCGGTGTCTCCAGCCCCGAACGCATCGCGGGCGGACGAGTCCCACCTCGCCGGGACGTCCCTAGCCACGGCCGCCGAGGCCATCTCCATCCTTCAGGCGCACAACCATTTCCCGCCGGTCATTGGCGACGGGCGGCCCGAGACCCAGGCCCGTGCCGAGCAGTTCCAGGCGCTCGAGCAGGTCACGCGAGCCTTGAACGACTCGGGCTTCGTGGAGGCCGACAAAGTCGCACAGGAAATTGCGGTGCGGCGCGCCACCCCGTGGCGTCTTGACACAGCCGTGTCCGGTGAGTCGCAACCATCGCGACCGCTGCCGCAGGACAGCCGTGTCGCCGAGGGACTGTCTCCCGATGAGATGCACTTCCAAGACGACAACCCCGCGACGATGCGGGCACTCCTTCTCGCCGATGCCCCGGCCGCGTCCGAGACCCCCGCCGCCACTGAGCACGCGTCCGTAGCGCCCCCCAACGGCACCACCCCGGCCGCGCCGCCCGCTTCCACCGCCCCGGCCGACCCGCCCCCCGCAACACCGCCGATGTCCTCGTTCGTACGGAACTACGGCGCGAACCAGGACGGCAATGTCGGTCTTGTCCAGCTGGAGCCCATCTCGGCGCAGGCGGTAGAGGGCGTGCACCTGCAGATCCTCCGAAGTCTCGGCATCCTCTCGCCGGCCGACGGCCACGCCGTGCGCGTCCAGCTGCGGGAGGTGCTCAACGGCGAGCACATGATGCTGAACCTGCCCTATCTGCGCAGCATTTTCGGCCATCGGATCACGCTCACCGTGGACGGCCGGGAGCGGCCGGTGGACGTGCGTATGGCGCTGCGCGACCCGGTCAAGTCGCCCCGGTACGGTCAGCACGACATCATCGATCCCGATGTACGGGTCGAGCGGCGCGGCATGGGTACCCAGGAGGCTTCGGACTCCCAGTCCTCCGGGACGCTCAGCACCCTGTCGCTGCCCCTGAACTGGCTCTTGCCGGTTCCCGGGGCCGGAGTGGTGCGCGGTTGGGACCTCGCGCCGACCATCTCGCTGACGCACAACCGGTTCTCGTTGTCCTCGTCGGTCACGCAGGTGCTGCAAGCAAGCACGATACAGCGCAGCAACGAGCTCTCCCATCCGTATGAATTCGAGACGGAATGGGACGTGCGGGTAGATACCCCCCGGCTGGCTCCGCCGGAAACCTGGAGCGCCAAGGCGAGCCATGGACCGGTCACGGTGTGGTTCCCGCAGCATCTTGCCGTCGAGGACACCTCCGGGGAGCCGTTGCCGGAACCTGCCGATCTCGACGACCTGCCAATGTGGGTTGTGGACACGGTCGCTGATCCACAACTCCTGTCCGAACTGGCGCGGACGGAGTTCCGCAACGAGATCGCGCAGCTGAACGCCGCCTCCCTGGCGGAGTTCGAGACGTTTCTTTCCGAGCCCGTACTGCGCGGGACACTGCCCATGCAGCGCGACGGGGGCGTGTTCTCACCGGTCCTGCTGGATTCGAACGGCAGCGCCGTCGGCATGTTCAGGCTCACCACGACGGTGAGGCTCGGGAAGCCGACGCACAAGAGCCTGGACTCGAAGATCAACCTGCAAAGCCGTGTCATCCAAATGACACGGCGGGACGGTCAGGCGAGATTCACCAGCGGGGCGGGGATCGACGTGAATGGTTCCGCGTTGCTCACCAAGGACTACTCTGCCGGGCACGGCATGGCGAGTTCACTGCCCGGTGGCAGCGGGCTGGGCAGGATCGGGGCACGGTTCCAGGAGAACGCCGCGCTGTCGCACGGTGGTTCGGCCAGTCTGGCGCGTGGGGCACGGACCAACGTCAGTCACCTGCTCACCCCCGGTACCGTGACCCACACCCTCACCTTTATCAGGGCCGGCGGAGGCGAGGAGAAGCAGCACACCTTCGACGCTCGGCCCAAGGGCATGCACCTGCGGGTGCTCAGCCGGAGCGACGCCCAGGGCCACGCGCCCAGCGAGGACGAGCGGCGTGCGCTGCCGGCTGAGCTGGAAAACCTTGAAGGCATCGGTGGGTCCGCGACTCCGCTGGGGGTGTACGGCACCGAGCCGCTGTTCGCGCACGCCGAAGTGCGGCTGCGGAGGGAGGGCTTCCTGCCCGCCGAGACCCACACCCGCAACCGGGTGCTTCCCGACGAGGCTCTGGTCCAGGCCCAGTTGAACAATCTGCGCCGGTTCGAGCTGGCTCGCTCCGAGTTCGGGCTGCGTGCCACCACCGACGGCATGGTCGATGGTGGCCACCCGCTGTGGCTGGAGCGGCCCACTGCCGCGGGCACCCAGCGCATCCAACTCCGCCTCACCGCGGTCCGGGTCCCCACGCCCGGCGTGGGGACCCGTCACACCCGTGTCCTGCCGGGCATCCAGAACATGGCGATGACCATTCTCGGCGTGAGCGGCAGCGAACAACAGGGCTCGAACTGGGCGTTGACCGGTGGCGGCGGAGCCAGTGGTAGCGGCCCCACGCCGGGCGGCGCCTGGACGATCAGTGGGGCAGGGGACTACGCGTACACGTACCAGACCACGCACTCCGCCACGGCAGGCGCCGGCCTTTATCACGAACAGTTCTTCTTCGGCAATGTCCCGAGCAGCGATCTCTTCGAGGTTCCCGTCCTGTTCTCGCTCGACCTGTATGACGGGCAGGGTGACACGCCGAAGGTCCGGTTCGCCGAGGACACCGTTCCGCACGATTTCCAGGGCCCGAGGCCGGCCACCGTCGAGGGGCACATCACCCTGTTGGTGCCGCACAACCGCACCATGGAGCCCGGTACGGTCACCGAGCCCGCACCCGAAACCGTCATTCGGCCGCTGAACACCGCTGACGGCCCCGGCAGCGACCTGGACCTGCTCGGCATGGTCGACGCCGACGGCAATCCCCGATCGGACGTGGTCCGGGTCCCGGACGACGCCCTGATCGATTTCTTCCGGGGGTCGGCGGCACTACGGAAGGCCGTCCTCCAGGTCCTGGACAACACCTACGAAGGTCATCCGAAGCAGGGGCCGCTCCAGCGGTTCGCCAGCGCCGCGGCAAACTCGACGTATCTGACCGGGCAGAGCGCCGCCGACCCCACCACCGTCGCGCACGAGATACTGCATGCCGCGCTGGGCCCGGAAACCCTCCTCGCCCGGGGCCATCAGATCTTCAAGGGCAGTTATGTCGTCGAGGGCATCACCGTGCCCGGGCTCGGCGCCGACCAGGAGGCCTCCGTGGAGGTCAAGGGTGTCCTGTACAACCCGAAACTCCTGCACAGTACGAAGCAGTACATGGAATCCGGTATCAACTCCAACGACACCGCGACCCAGCAGAAGGCGGTCACCACCACGCACCAGTGGACCCCCGCCCTGGCCGGTATCCAAAGCACGCTCGCGAACAGCGGGTTGGATGCGTGGTTCAACCCGGCCGGACGCTACGCCTATGCGACGAGCACGGAGAAGTCCGGCACCCTCGGGGCCGGCACGGAGGTGGACCGCGTATTGACCGACGGCGGCATGCAGCACCGGATCGGCGCAGACGCGCTGGTGCTGGTCACGGTGCGGTTCGGCACCCGCAACGTCGTCGGCAACGCCTTGGGGCAGGGCAGCGCTCCAGCCGTCACTCTCGCCGTCAGCCTGCCTCGCGCGGTGCATTTCCTGATGACCGACGGACAACTCGCCCGGGACGCACGATGGTTCAGGGGAGTCGAAGGACTCGTCCCAAACCCCGCACCGGAGCGGAGTCTTCCGCTGCCGGATAGCTATATACACACCGGCGAAGCCGGCCTGGCCAGTGTCCTGTCCGTGATCCAGTACAGCGACACCGATCCCGGCGGCAACGCCTCGAAGCGCGAGGCACGGGACCGGTTCCGGCAGGAGTTGACCGCGCTCGTCGAGCGTGAGGCACCCGGGGCGACACAACCAGGTCACTCGGCCTACCTGCCCGGTGTGCACTCCCGTATCGCGGACTACACCTCCACCACCGCCCTGCGCGCGCTGCCCGGACGAGGACCGGCCGGGGTCCAGCGCTTCCACTTCCGGCATGTCACCCTCGGCGGCGCCCGCCTGGTCGAGGTCACCCTCACAGCCAGACCCCGCCCGTCCGAGCCCGAACTGCGCACCATACGCGGTCGGAGCGCCGACCCCGGCGTTGGTCTGGAACAGCTGCACATCCACACCCCCGCAGCGATCGGCCGCAGCGAGAGCCGCTCCGTCCAGCACACTGGCACGTTCGTCCCGACCACGCGTTACGCCCGGCCGGCGGGCAACACCCGCACGGACCGCACCAGCTCTTCGGTCGCTGTGAGCACCACCCGCACGCACGTCTCGCGGACGAACGAGTCAGCCCAGGACCGTTACCACATGCGCAACGAAAACGTGGCGTACTTCGACATCGACTACATCTTCACGGCTACAGTCCGCTCCCAACTCGTCGGCGACTGGCCTTTGGACCTGCCCGGGGGGCTCCTCGAGAACGGCATCCTCTCGTGGCACGATGCCGACGCCGACTTCGCCACCTGGGCCCGCCGCACGCTCTTCGGTCGCCCCGAGCGCTCGGTGACCGTACCGATGTCCGCCACCCTGCAGTTCACCGGCGGTCAGGTCGCTCCTGCGCGTGCGCACGCCGGCCCCATCACGCCTGCCCTGCTGCCGGACGATCCGCAGGGCACCGGGTCCTTCACGGACGACACCCGGTTCGTGCCGACGAGCCTCACCCCTGTGTTCGCGTTCAACGCATGGCAGGAACTCGCCACCGCACTCAACACCGTGGCACCCTACCGATCCAGCATCTGGGCTCCGCTGACCACCTCGTCGTCCAGCGAGAGCGCCGCCGTCCGTCTCGGTGAACTCATCCAGGCCGGACACATCACCCTCGACTCGCCCCGCGCCGCCAGTGGACTCACCACCACCATGCCGGGCGCCTGGCCCGGCCAGAGCGATCCCGATCCCGACGCGCCACTCGCCCTGTCCTTCTCCCTCCACAACCCGAGGTCGGTCAGCGACTCGGGCGATGTCACGCTCGACCGGACGCGCGTAAACACCATCAGTACGGATTCCACGGTCAGCGGTAGCACCATTGGTGCCATCCAACTCCAGCTCATCTACAGCCGGGACGACTCCAACAACGAGTTCATCGGCGCCGCCTTCCCTCTCCTCGCGAGCCAGCCCCCAGTGCGGGGCGGATCGTCGGCGGTCAGCGGCGGCCGTGACGAACGGTTCAAGATCGGCAGTGCCACTCAGCCGGCCGACGGCCGCGGCACCCGTACCTACGAGACGCTGGTCGACGTGCATCTCACCGTGCAGGGGGCGGAGGGGACCCGCCATGTCGTCGGCACGATGTCCGCCCGCTTCGGCGAACGCGACGTGCTCGGCCACGGCATCACTCCGCCCCGCACCAATCCGCAGGTCTACGACCTGCCCGCGATGCTGCGTGACCAGCCCGACGAGCATCTGCGGGACTGGATCCGGCACCCGCTCACGGATCTCCCGCAGGCGCTCGCAAACGGGATCGTCGCCGAGGACAACGCCGCCCAGCTGTGGCTCGCCCTGGGCCCCGACCCGGACGGCGGCCGACTGGGTCGTGCGCTGTTCGCCGGATCGCAGACCGCGGCCCTGACCGGCAAACCCGTCGAGCTGATGATCCGCACCGGCGACGGACTGCGGCTCTGGCGGTTCGGAGCCGACGGTTCCTTCATCGCGTCGCCCGGTGCCGACGACGGCGCGGCGGGCAGCGACGCGCGGCATGACTTCCAGACCTCGGCCGGCGAGCTGGCCAAGGCGGCGGCGGCGCAGCAGCGGGCACGGGACCTCGAGTCGGAGCTACGGAACCGGCTCGACCTCGCCGACGGCGAACTCGCAGGGCTGGAAGAGCTTTTGGCCCGCGCGACCGTCGACCACGAGGCCGCCGTCCAGGAAGTCGCACGGGCCGACCAGCGATACGACGATGCCGAGCAGAACCTCAGCGACGTCGAGGGCGAACTCCGGCAGTGGGCCGAGGAGAGCGCACGGCTCGCGCGGTCCCTCGACGCGCTGACGACCAGGATCCAGGAGAAGCAACGGGCGCAATTCGATGCCGCCGACACCGCTCTCGGGGCATCCAGCCCGGGCACCTCGGCGGACGGAGCCCGCGAGCAGGCCCAGGGACAAGGTGGCTTGATCCCCACCGACCTCAGGGCGGACCGCGCGGCCCTCGACCACGACACCGAAGCACTGGCCGGCGCGAAAGCCAACGCCCAGGGCGCACAGGAGCGTCAGGCGGACGTACTGCGCGAGGTGATCGACGCGGCGGGCGACGCGCGACGGACCAAGACACGCGCCGAACGTGCCGCCGCGGACCTGGCCGCCACCACCGCCGACCACAACAGCACCCGGGACCGCCGGGACGCCCTGGCCAGAGACATCCAGGAAGCGGTGGCCGAGCAGGCCGCCCGGGCGGCAGCGCAGAAGGCACCCGCCGAGCGGCTGCCTCTGCTCGCCACGGCCCTCGACACGGAGCGGCAGCGCACCGGGGACGGCACGCTGAACACCACGCTCGGTTCGCTTGCCTCCACACCGGCCCGTCGGCCCAACCCGACCGGACCGGTGCCCACGTACGGTCGCGCCGGTCCGGATGCCGCCTCGACCGGCGTACGGGGCCAGGACACCGCGCCCGGCGATGCCGGGGTGAGCCCGAGGGCGCTGGAGGAGGGACGAGCGCGGCGCGGGGACCCTGGCACCGCGTCCTCGCCGACGGACCAGTCCACTCCGGCGCCGTCACCGGACAACACTCCGGGGCCGCCCACCGGCGGGTCCGGCGAACCGGCCGGGCGACCGGAGCACAACGTGCCGGCGCCCGTCGCCCAGGAGCCCGGTGCGGAAGCGGCCCCACCCGCCCTGCACGCACCTCGGCCGTCCAGTGGCATGGTGACGCTGCGTCCGGTCACGGCACAGCAGGACGGCCCCGAAACCGGCCGGGGGAGGGCCCTCCTCCCGGACCGGGACGGTCCGGTGCTCCGGGACGAGCAGGTGTCCGTGCGCACCGATGGCACCGCCGTCTACGTCGCCGGCGCCACTGCGACCTCGGTGTCCCTGGACCGCACCGACACGGACGGGCAGGCTCGCCTGAGCGGCCGAGAGTTCGGCCGGTTCCTGCGTCGCAACGGCCCTTCGGGACCGTCGGACCGGCCGCTCGTGCTCCGCTCGTCCCGAGTCGGCGAGACGCCGTCGCACGGGGGGCTGCCGGTCGCCCAGCACGTCGCCAACGTCACCGGCCGCCCGGTGCTCGTGCCGCACGGCGAGCCGGAACGGTCGGCGCCGGAGAATCCGGACCACCCGGCGATGCCCGATGACACGCCGGACAACTGGCTGACGCTCACACCGGAACCTGAGGGCGAGCGGCTGGTGTCACTCGCGGAGGCGGCCGGCCTGACCGGGCCCGAACAGCGCGGGCCGCTGGATCCCTACGTCCGTGCCCACACGCTCCAGTTCGTCCGGACCCTGCGTGGCACCCTGGGAACCGCCGCGGAGACCTCGGCCGACCACACGGCCCTGTTCACGGGGCTCGGCACACTGGACGCACTTCGCCTGCGCCCCGGGCCGGACGGCATCGCCGGCCCGGCCCACCTCGACGCCCGGATGACGCCCGGTCTGCTCCGTCGCATGGTCAGCGACCTGCGGAATCTGCCGGACGGAACCGACCCGTCCGAGCAGGACTACCGCCAACTGCTGCACGACGCCGCGGGTCTCGACCGCGAGAGCCCGGACGCCGCACTCGAACTGCTGCGGCGGCCTGCCGGGTCGCCCACCGTCCCTTTCGGCGCGAGCGGTTCCACTCAGGATCCCGCCCCGGACCCGGACCCGGACGCTTCCGGTTCGACTCCGGGCGCCACCCCCGACTCCGGAGCCGCCGGGAACCATGCACCGGAGCCCGCTCCCCAGCGGAAGCAGGAACCGGAACCCGACCCGGCACCGGACCCTGCTCAGGGCTCCGGGACCGTCGGCCCGAAGGACCCGGACCAGGACCGCGAGGCCGTCGAGAACGCACGTCTCCTGACCGCGGCCCTCGACCGGCACCGGCCGCCGCGCCTGGACGTCACCATGCAGCCGCCCGGTCCGCTCGCCGGTCCGGTCCTCTTCGAGGACGGCAGCAGCCTGCCAGAGTGGCTTACCCGGGAGACTGAGCCGAGTTACGGCAATGGCTCCGCCACCCTGCGCGATGTCGACGAGGTCGCGGACCACATCATCCGGACCGCCGACATCCCGCAGGGGAAGGGGAAGAAGCGGACCGACCCGGCCGCCGCGCTCAAGCGCGCCCTGCGCATCACGCCGAGGGAGTTCAACGGCGACGGCTGGGAGTCCCCGCCGTTCATGGACGGCGACGGAAAGATCCAGGTGCTGCGCGTCGCCACGCGTCCGCATCACGACTGGGAGCGGTTCGGCGAACCGGGTTCTTCAGTGAAGTTCGACGAGGCGCAGCGCAGCCAGATCACCACCGGAGCCTCTCGCACGCTGGCCACCACCCGCCAGTTCGCACCCTCCGTGGGCGTCGGTCCGCCCTCAGGCCATGCCGGGTTCGGCCGCGTGGGGTTCGGGATCGGGCGCACCCACGGTTACGGCTTCAACATGCAGGACCAGAGCGTCAGTCAGGTCGAGACCCGTGCCACCGACGGTACGCATGTCCATCTGACCGATGTCCAGTACGAGGTGACGGTGAGCGCGTTCACCAAACCGCGCCCCTGGTACAGGCAGCTGCGCCGCCGGACCGAGGAGGAGCGGACCGGAACGTCCTCGGCGACCCACTTCACGTTCGGTGTGCACAACGGACTCACCGTCCGCCTGTCCGACGGCATGACGACCGATCTGCCGGATTCCAACGCCCCACGCGAGCTCCGGCTCGGACCGGATTCCGACTACCGGATGGTCCGCACCGAGGGCTACCTGTCCGTGGCCACGCTCAGGCAGGACGCGCTGCGGACCGCCGGGGCGAAAGAGGGCAGCACCGCCCACCGTCAGATCACCCAGTTCTTTACCAGCGAGCACTTCCAGCAGCTCGCGGACCGGCTGGCGCACGGCCCGGTGCCCGGTCCACCGCTGATCAATGACGACTCCGGGCGCACACCGCTGGGCGCCTTCGTGGTGGAGCGGGCGGTGCCGGTGCGCGGCCGCCTGCTGTCGGAGACACAGAGCGCCGAGATGCGCAACACCCTGCAGCAGACGATCAAGAACGAGCGGACCCTCTCACTCGGCAACAGCCAGGAGATCAGCGCATCGATCGGGCCGAGTTTCGAGGCGGCGGACGCGTTCGGCTTGGTCGGACTGCGCGCGCTCATCGGCGTGTTCGGCAGAATCAGCCGGAGCACGGTGCGCGCCACGGGGTTCGGCGGTTCCGGCGCGCACAAGATCGTCGGCAGGGTCAAAAGCGTGCCGACCGACCTCTACGAGGTGGAGAAAAAGATCGTCGTCCGCTGGGGCGGCAGCGACCAGCCCAGGGAATACACCGTACGGACCCTGGACCGCATGACACGGGCCGAAGCGCGCCGGCTGGCGGGCTGGGACGACGGCACCGGGCTGCGCCGCGACGCCGGCAACGCCCCGCAGCCCCCGGTGTATCTCACCCAGGACGATCCCCGAATGTTGGGCACCAGCCGTGCCGAGGCCTTCACCTGGGACAACGGCTTGCAGGTGCACCCGACGGCGGGCGCCGGCGGCCCGGCCGTCGGCGCCCCCGAGGGCATGCCACCGGCATCCGCCGGAACAGCGGCCGAGCCGGAGGCCAAAACAGCGGCGAGTCCGGGGACCGGGACCGGGAGCGCCATCACCGAGCCCGCACCGGGGACCACTCCGTCCCCGGAGCCGACGCTGTTGGAGGCCTTCACCGATCAGATCCTGCGCGCAGCGGCCCGCCGCTATCCCGGCATGGTCGCACCGCTCAGCGAACTGCCCGGACCGGACCACCGCCAGTGGCGCAACAAAGAGCACTACCGGATGGCGGTGCAGAACACTCTCACGGTCATCAACACCCTGAGCCACCACAGCATGGCCGGAAACCTGGAAGCACTGATCACCACAGGGGTGCGCATCGGACTGGTGGTGCCCGACCAGTTCACCCGCGCCTACCGGTACCTGTGGATCGACGGCCGGATGACCAGGCGGGAGTACCAGGGCACGACCAACGAGACGACCATGCGGCACAGCTCCCCCGGAACCGACAAGCTGGACGGATCTCGTACCGCTGCTCGGGGCACCGAGGAGGGCGTCGACGCCAGTCTCTCGTTCCGTGACGGCTCCCGCGACGCGGTCGGCATGCCGCGCAACATCGGTACTGTCCAGGCCGGGCCTCGCTGGGGGCATGTACGGGCCGACAAGACGGGTTACGGAGGGAGCGCGTCCTTCGAGTCCATCTCAGTGACGGCGACACCGTCCCATCTGTACAGCTACGACCTGGAACTGAGTGCGGACCTCGGCGGTTACTGGCGTCCGCGCAGCCTGTGGCGCGGCATCGGTTCCCTCGGTCTGCTGGGCACCCAGTGGTTCGTGCGCCGGGAACCCGAGGTACACCTCGTGGGCGGCACGGCGGGTGCTCCCACCAAGGGCAAGGTGCTGCTGTCGGTACCCGACCAGCACACCCCGCCCTCCGGCCCGGTCCGCGGAGCCCGGCCCACCGGCGCGGGGACCCCGACGGGCGCCGCCGGGCAGGACGGCGCAGCGGCCGGGAGCTCCCTGGTGGAGGCGACGGGGCAGCCGGCTCCGCACGACGGGGCCGGCACACCGAGGCCGGAGAAGCTCGACCGGAACACCGCCCGTGCACTGGCGGTCGGGGACGGCTTCGCTGGGGCTCCGCAGCAGGACCAGCCGTTCGCGTGGCACCAGTACCAGACCATCGGCCTCGCCGCCCACAAGGAGCTGAGCGAGGCGGCCGAGGCCGTGATGGACGAGGCGTCCGGCGGTTCCTGGCATTTCGGGCAGGTTGGCGCTCCGGCGCACGACGCAGTCATGCGCGCCATGCTGCCGCAGTCGCTGAGCGCGGGAACCGACAACACCATGGGTGCCTCCGGCGTCCGGCTGATCGGACTGTTCGGAAAGGGGTCCTATCTGGACCGGCTCGGCACCGCGATCCACCGGGTGCGGCTGCGGAACACCACCGTGATCTCGGAACCGGTCAAGCTGGAGACCGAGCAGACGGTGTCCGGGGAGTCCCAGGCTTCCGGGGCACACACCGACGCCCGTACCTTCTCCTTCGGCGGCATTGCCACATACCGCAACTCGCACGACACCTCGGGACCCTCCGTCCTCGGGTCGTACGGCATCCCGAACCGCTTCGGCCGTTCCAGGGCCAGGGTCGTCTCCGTCGCGCGCAACGTCACCGTGGAGAACGCCCAGGAGGATGGCAACCACAAGTATCTGGTGAGTGCGGACGCCCAGCACGAGGTGCTCGCCTCGGTGAACCCCAAGGGCCTGGCCTCTCCGTTGCACAGGCTGTTCAACTGGTCCAGAGCGGGCTGGCACGGGGTGCGCCTGACGATCCCGGGAGGTTGGCTCGGCGCCATCCCTGAAAAGGTCGCCCACCGGCTGGGGCTGATCAACGACGGCGCCGGGGAGGTGCCGCGCTACACCGAACAGACGTGGAGCCGCCCGGGCTGGTCGGACGTGGCTTCCTTCCCGGTAAACACCCTGGACGCCTCGCAGGTGACGGCCGCCTTCGACAAGCAGCTCGATGCGCTTGGGGTCAACGAGATCGACAGGGAACGGGTGCGCGCCCTGGCGAACCCACGGGCCCTGCGATCTCTGCGCGACCAGATGCTCGCTTCCGGGGCCACCTCACGTGCCCGGGCCGGACGGTTCAACCCGTCGGTGTGGACGGACCACCTCACCCTCCATCTGGGTGGCCGGGCGGTACAGATACGGGTACAACTCGTCGCCGGGAAAGCGATGTTCGACGGGCTCGGGCACAGCGTGGCGCTCACCAACAGCCGGGGCGCCACCGAGAAAGTCGAACTGCTCACGACGACCGCCAACTTCCGCAGCACCGGGGTGAGTGTGGGGGAGGGTGTGCACACCGGCGACGAGGTGCTCCGGACGACCGGCCCCGCCTACGCGGAGACCGGCTCCAGCGCCCGGACCACGACCACGGTCGAGTCGCAGGAGAAGGCCACCGCAGGGAGGCTCAAGCTGGACGGGCCGCACGCCGAGTATCTCACCCCCTACCGGTTGCGGTTGTCCGTCGACATCGACGGCACCACCGTCGAGGAGACGGGGGACATCGGTGAACTGCGCGAGCAGGTGCCGATGAGCCTGACGACTCCGGACCCGGGTGGGACTCCTGACCCGGCCGCCTCGCCCGACCCGACTGGGCACGCCGGATCCGTGGCGCCGTCGGCGTCCGCCCCGGCGCCGAAGAACACGCCCGAGACGGCCGCCACCGGCCAGGTGGACGGCCCCGACCCGCTCGGGGTCCCCGAACTGCCGCAGATGGAAAGGTCGGTGACACTGTGGGAGCGGCACGCGCCGGACCGGGCGGTGGCCGCCTGGCGAGAAGCCCGTTCGGTGCCCTCGGGCCTCACCTCGGACAACTTCCAGGTACGGAAGGTGGTGGGCCTGCAGTCGTTGAAGGACGCCTCCGAGATCGCGCTGGCCACCGCCTACGGCCTGCCGTCCCGGCAGTCGGGGAAGCTGACCGGCGATCAGCTGGACTCCGCCGTCAAGCGTGCCCGGCGCACGGAACTCACCTGGCCCGGCACAGCCCCCTCGCTGGTCATGGACAACGCGACCAGCGACGCCGCACTCTCCGGATTCTTCCTGGACGCCCTCGACAAGGACGGCTACCAGGTTCCGGGGCTGTCCGAGGACGCCATCCTGGGCGGCACCCACGGCGACCACCGGCTGTATGCCAGACCCGACTTCACCAAGGCGCTGCTGCTGACAGTGGCCCCCGAAGCGGCCATGGAGGGCGGCGGGGTCAAGCTGACATCAGGTGAGGAAACCACCGTCACCCGCTCCGGAGTGCACAACACCGCGCTGAACACGGTTCCCAGACTGGCCACGGCGGAGGCCGGTTCGGCCCGGCCGGGCCAGTCGGGCACCGTCCTCAACAGCTCCGAGAGCGACACCCGCCGGCTCGGCGGCAACGCCGTCCCCTCCGTCACCCTGAAGCACGCCACCTCCCCGGCGATGCTGTTCGCGATCCCCACCGACTGGCTCACGGTCGCCCAGGTGGACCACCAGATCCGCGACAGCCGGGTGGGGCAGGCCGCCCATCGCGTGCTCGGCCCCTTCGGCAAGCTCAATCCGGGGCCGAAGGCCGCGGAGGCCCAGACGTACACCCTCGCCTGGGTACGGGAGGACGCCGCCCGAGCGTGGGGACTGATCGACGACAGCACCTACCCGAAGCAGGTGACGGACGCCTGGAAGGCCGTGAAAGCGGCCGGGGACGCCTGGGCGGAATCCGACAAGGCGTACTGGAAGAACCGCCGGACCTTTGGAGCCGCGCACGCCGAACACCAGGAACTACTGGACCGGCTCAAGGCCGCGCGCGCGGCCGAGGAAGCATCCCGGAGCGCAGGGGAAACCGACGCCGCGACCGGCGGTGCGGCGGACACGGTGGCGGTGACCGCTCCGACCGTGGACGGCTCATCCCCCGACCCACAGCAGACGCAGGTCACTTCAGCGGACGGTTCCGTCCAGAAGGAGACGCCGTCGGCCGCGGAACCAGGCATCTTGGGCGGTGTCGACGAGCAGAACACCGCGGCGGACTCGTTGCCCGGCCACGTCGCCGCGCCCTCGCCGAGCGTCCAGGAACTCGAAACCGAAAGCGCGTCCCAGGAAGAGGAGTTGCGGAAGCTGTCGGCGGAACTTGCCGAGCTGCTGGACACCGCCAAGGGCGCCGCGAAGGAGTTCCATCGGGTCCGTTACGAGACGGACCGGCTGACCCGATGGCACCGGCTGGAGGCCGATCCGTCGACCGATGGAACACCTGAGCTGCGGCGCGGGCTGCTGGAGCCTCCCCGCGTCGCTTTCGAACCGGCCACGAAGAAGAAGTCCGTCGAACACCCCCGCTTCACCGAGCCGGATGGCAAGCCGGACGCCATCGTTTCCCCGGACGGCCGGATCTTCGAGGTGCACGACGTACCGAAGGACGGCGACGGCTTCTTCCACGCGCTCGGCGAAGCCCTGTGGCATGCCGCACCCGGGCACCGCGACCTGCTGGCAGACAAGACCGCGCAGGAGCGGGCCGCCGCCCTGCGGGAACTGCTCGCAGCCCGGCTGGCCCATCCGGACAACGCCGACCTGCGGGCCTTCGCCGCGGCCGACACCCTGGACACCTTCACCCCCGAAGAGATCTCGGACGCCGGCATCGTCCTGGACCAGGGATCGCCCGCCGCCAAGGAGTTCAACGATGCGCGGCGGCTCTCCCCGTATCTCTCGCTCCCCGACGAGCAGCGCGGACGCCTGGCAGGCGGTGCGCTACGGCGGTCCGGCGACTCACCGGACGAGGGCGGCTGGAACCACGGCGCCGCCGACCTGCTGCCCGCGCTTGCCGCGCGTACCTTCGGGGTCTCGGTCACTGTGGTTCGAGACAACGGCTCCTTCGCCGAGTTCTCACCGGCCGACCAGGGTCCGGACGACGGGCCGAGCGACATCCGGTCGGCTGTGCTGCATCTCGCCGACCAGCACTACCGGGTGGCGCTGCCGGAAGAAACGGCGCCGCGGTTCTTGGCCCCCGGCCCCCCTGCCGACAGTGGCGTGGCGGAGGCTGCAGACGTTGCCTCTCCGCCGACGCAGGTCCGTCCCGCGCACAAGCAGGCGCCCTGGGGCAAGAACCGGGGGACGGATGCCTGGCGTACGTCGGGCGACGCCAGGACGGTCACCGCCCCCGGCGGAACCCTGCACGACCTGCTCCCGCCCGGAGGCGCGGGCAACGGCTTCTGGCACGCGCTCGAGCTCGCCCTGCCGTCGGAGAATCCTCGCGATCCACGGGTCTTCATGGCCGGACGGTCCCCGCTGCCCGATACGGTTCCGAACCGGTCCACCGCTCTCGCGGCGCACGAACTGGCGCCGTTCGATCCCGCCCAGGAGCAGATCCAGGACGGTACGGCCGGACCGCAGGTCATGGTCGTCGGCGACAGGGAACTCACCCCAGCGGGAACCACCGCCCTGATCCGGGCTCAGCTCGCCGCCGGCCGGGGCTGGAACGAGTCGCTCACCGCGAGCGCGCTGGCCCTCGCCTCCGACGAGTACCGCGCGGAGATCACAGTGGTGCACGAGGACGGCACCTCCACGACCCATCGGCCGCCCGGCGACGCCCCGAACCGGGTGACGCTCTACCGGCGCGGCAGCGAATACCTGCTGGCGCGCCCGCGTCCCGGCGTCGCGGTGCCGTCCCCTGCCGCTCTCCCGTCGCCTCCCGCGCCTCCGGCGGCCGGCAACCCCGGAGCCGGTCCGGGCGAGGGAAGCCCCCATGCTCCCCAGGGCCCACGGGACCGGTCCGGTCCTGATCAAGAACCCCCGGTAGCCCCGGCGCGGACCCTGACCGAGCGAACCCTGACCGAGCAGGACCTGACCCCCGAGGTGAGGGAGCTGCTCGGCTCCCGGGATCTCCTTGATGTACGGGTGGCCCAGCAGGACGTGGCGGGGCTGATATATCCGTCCGGGTTCGACGTCACCTGGCAGCTCGAAGGTGAAGTGCCGGTGAAGGAGCTGCGGCTGAGCCCGCTGGACGCCGCTCGGCTCGTGTTGCGCCGTCCGGATTGCTTCCCTGATGCGGCGGCGGCGCTGCGCGCATCCGCCGCAGGCGCCTCACGGGACACCGGCACGGACGGCGACGACAGTGCCCCGGGCCAGCCGACCGCGCGGCCCACCGAGGTGGCGTCGGTCTCCAGAGGACCGCTCACCACGATCCACGAGGACCCCGAACCGGACGAATCAATCGCCGATTCGGCCCCGCGCTCAGCCGGGAGGATTCATCTTTCGCTTCCCGATTCCGACACGGATTCCCAGCCCGCCGCCGAGGGCGACAACGGCCCGCACCAGGGTTCCGACAGCCGGTCGGAGGAAGACGCCGACACCGAGACGGGCGAACACGACGACCTCGCGTCCACCGGCAGCAGCGACGAGGCTTCCGCACCCGGCTCCGGGTCCGCGACACCAGCCGGCCCGGAGGCCCAGGCCGCGGCCAGGCACCCATTGCTCCTGGAAGACCCGGACCTCATCGTGGTGAGCCGGCCCGGCGAGATCCTGTATCGCTGGTCCGACAGCGACCCCCAGGAGGTGTTCCGACAAGGCTTCGCGGTGCCCGACGAGCAGAGGACCGTGACACTCGACCAGTGGGTCCGGGGGGCTACCCCGAACGAGTTCGTCAGCACGTCGCGGGCGTATAACTCCATTTTCAAAGGCATGCGTTACCGGTACACGATCAGCCCAGTCCACAACTCGCAACCGACCGGCGTCGATGTCAACGCGACGTATGCCAAGAAGGGTCAGGCGCCGCCGATCCCCGGCGAGCAAGAGGTCTTCTTCACCACAGGCCTCGGGCCCTCGGCGATCAACAGCGTCTGGGACCGGATCGAGAAACGAACCGGACAGTGGGACCCGGTGACAGAGGATGTCGTCTGGCAACCCGGCCCGGCGGCAGCATGGGAGACACCGCTGAAGATCTCGGAAGAGGTGACGGAGGACCTGGGCCCGGACATATCGGAACTGCTCGCCACCGCGGACCTGCTGGCCACACCGGTGCGGCGAGCCGATGTGGACGGTCTCGCGGTCTCCGCGCTGGCCGGTATCACCTGGCAACTCACCGACGTGGCACAGCCTGTGGCGGACCTGGGGCTGCCTCTGCTGGACCGGGCCCGGCTGGTGCTGCGCCGCCCGGACCTCTTCCCTGATGCGGCGGCGGCACTGGGCGTATCCGCCGCAGGCGCATCACCGGACACCGGCACCAACAGCGACGAGAGTGGCCCGGACCAGCCGACCGCGCGGCCCACCGAGGTGCCGTCGGTCTCCAGAGGACCGCTCACCATGGTCCAGGAGGAGCCCGAACCGGACGAATCCACACCGGACGAATCCACCGACGAGGAGCTGCCCGCTCGGGTCGACAAGGGCAAGGCGATGGCCGGGCAGAGCACGTCGGCCGACAACTCGGTCAGCAGGGCGTCCAGGCGAGCGGCCGAAGCGGCCGAGCGGGTGTCCGTGGCGGCGCTCCGCCGACACGCGCTCAGCAACAGAGAGCTGCCGCCGGGGATCGAGGAGACCGAAGCCGGCCCGGCGTTGCCCGGCGGCCCCCACGCGCGTGAGGGCACCGGGGTGCCCTTGACGGACGACGCGCGGGGGCACACCGCCGCGCCGTGGCCGGACGGTGCGCCCCCGGCCCCCGGTGCGCCCCGGGCCGCCCAGCCGGAGGCCGCCGCCGCGAGCGTGACCACCGGCACGGGCTCCGGCGAAGGGGCCGGACGCGATGCGGACGCGTATGCATCTCGTGCAGTGCCGCCCGAGGTCGCGGAGTCGGAGTTCGGCCAACCACTACTGGAATTCGGCCCCGCCACCAAAGCAGCCACCCAGACGCACGCCCGCACCCGAACCAAGGACACCACCGCACAAGAGTCGGTGGCAGAGCCGGAGTCAGCAGCGCACGCGCGCTCGAACGGCCCGCTTCCCAGCGCGGCGGACAAGGGCAAGCAACCGATGCGGGCCGCCGATGGTCTGGAGACCGCCGAGGCGAGCCTTTCCCACGCCACGAAACCGATGGACGAGTACGTGCAGGCCGTTGAGGAACTCGTACGGAGCGCGGACGCCCACGAGGCTTTGCAGGAGCGTCTGGTGGGTGCGGGCAACTCCGGTGACATCGAGTGGTGGTCGCCGAGCCGGGCGCGGCTTGACGCCGCCACGGCCCGCTTCGATCAGGCGGCGCGCGACTTGGTCGACGCCGGTCTCGGCGACCTCTCCGGCAGGGATGACGACCGTCTGCCGGAAGTGCTGTCCTCGCTGCCGGCCGACACGTTCCGCGATGTCATGGAGCGGGCAGACGAGCTGCTCGGCAGGCCGGGTCCGACCATCGGACACGACGAGACGGTTGCTGCGGCGGAGGCGCAATGGCAGGCGCGCTCCCGTGTCGCGTCGGAGCTTGCGAAGGGCGATGACGAAGCGGCCCGCGAGCTGGCCGCCGAGTTGTCACAGCAGGCCGGCTTCCGTCACGGCGGCCTGCCCGGAGGCGCCCTCATGGTCAGCAAGGCGAACGTGACCGCACAATTCCGCAAGGGGATGCGCGACCTTGAGGAGCAAGTCCAGAGAGCCTTCTCGCTCCCGATTGAGGAGGCCGAAAGCCGCCTCCGAAAGACGAACCGCCGGCTCGCCAAGATCGATGCCGAGCTGCGGCAGTTGCAGGAGGACCAGGAGGCAGAGCACCGGCGATCACGCGTCCAGGGCGCGGCCGTACCGGCCTACGCCGAGCGAATGCAGCAGTGGGAGCAGAAGAGGCAGCAGCTCGAAGCGGATCGGCAAAAGCTCATTGATCGCCTGGCCTCGGTGGAGCAGGACATCAGCGACCTGAAGGAGCGCCGGCTGCCGGATACGCTCCTCGGTGAGCAGCGCAAGTTCCTTGCCCAGCTCATCGACTGGTTCAACAAGCAGCTGCAAAAAGAGACCGGGGCCCCACAACCCGGTGTGCGGCCGTTGAGCGATCGGCAGCTCTCCGCTTACAACGAAAACTGGTCGCGCATCAGGTGGAAGCTGAAGAAGCTGATCACAGAACCCGCCGGTCACCGCGGCTACGAGCCCGTCATCGACGGCCACGTGGGGACCCATCCGGACTTCGGCGCGAAGATGCACAACGTCAGGGTCAACAACGCGACCGAGCTGGTGCGCGGGCTCCTCGGCTGGGTGGAGGCCAAGGAGAACCGGCACCACGAAAAGGTGCTCGCACGCCAGGTGGAGAGCGAGGGGCATGTGGAAGGCATGATCGACGTTCTGCTCTCGCGGATCCATCACAAGATCGACCAGCTTGAGCAGCGTGACGCGGTATTGCGTGAGCTGGAGAGCGGATGGTCCGAGTTCCAGCCCGACAGAATGCTGGGGACCTATGTCCGTTATTTCCGCCCGGGAGCGCTGCCGTCCCACCTGAAGCATCTTGAGTCATCGATATGGCGACGCGGCGGAGTGCTGGAGGTGCTGCGGTATCCCAGCGAATTCAACCTCCGTGACAAGGTAATGGTCCTGCACGACCTCTTCGAGTACTTCGGTCCGGACGGGCGCCACACGCCGACCACGCACGGAACCGGCCTGTTGCCCCCTGAGAGGAGCGAGGAGAGTCTCAGCACCGCCCGAATCGACGATCGGGGTTACCGGATCGAGGCCACGCTCGACCGCGGCCATAACCCTATCCTCCGACCGGACGGTACCCCGGACCTGAAACCGGACAGCACGCCCACGCAGCATCCGTCCACACGCAACGAGAACGCCGACAGCACGCGACTGGCGCGTCGGTACAAGATCCCCGTGTGGGCCGGCCAGTCGTTCACATCGATGCGCATGTTCAAACTCGCGGCCTGGGCAGGGGCGTCGAAGTACGAGATCGGGGCGACCGCGTGGGGCGTCTTCTCGTTCTGGCGCCTTCACTTCGACCACACGACCCCGTTCGCCTACCACACGCTGCACGAGGTGTTGGACATCGCCCAGAACTTCGGCGTTCCCTACTCGCTGTTCGATCGCGAGGCGAGCCTGAGGAAGATCAGCGAGAGTCAGGCCCTGAAGGATGCGGAGGAACTGGCGGAGAGGCTCATGTCGGGCAGTCTGCCGCAGGGGTCTGGCGACCGTGGCCACGAAGTGGATGTGGACCAATCTTCCCTGGGGCAAGGGGATAGCGACCGTGGCGATGAGATGGATGTGGAAGAGTCCTCCGGTGCGCCGGGGGGTGGCGACCGTGGGGATTGGGTGGAGGTGCCCGTCGGTGCGCGGGGGGATGGCAACCGTGGCGATGAATCGGATGTGGAAGAGTTCTTCGGTGCGCCGGGTGGGGATTGGATAAAGGTGCCCGTCGGTGCGCAGGGGGATGACAACCGTGGCGATGAATCGGATGTGGAAGAGTTCTTCGGTGCGCCGGGTGGGGATTGGATAAAGGTGCCCGTCGGTCCGCAGGGGGATGGCAACCGTGGCGATTGGATGGTTGTGGAGGCGACCTTCGACGCGGAGGAAATGAAGGACTACGGCGCGAGGCTCATGAACAGTGTCGTGAAGGCACGGCAGGTGATGGGAGACTGGGGTTCCACCGAGGAGGAGAAGCGTGGAGCGTTCATCGCCATTCTCGATCAACTCGGCAGCGTGAGGGGACATTTCCACCTGGACGACACGCTGTAGCGGCGACAGGAAGAGGGAAAGCGGCAATCCCCGACCCGCGGATGGCCGGCGGGCCCTACAACCGCTCCAAGGAGGCGCGCCGGCGGGCGCGATATCCGTACGGCTGTCCGGGAAGCACTACGGCCCGCCCCCGCAGTCCGGTCTCACCTGCTGCGGCCGCGCTCTTTCTGACCCCCCGTGGTGGAGGAGCGTTGTGAGAAGGGCCAGCAACCGGAACCAGGCGGTGGCCCGTGGCGTCACCGCGATCAGCGAGAACCACCGAGAGGAACCCCCGCCATGGCAGACCGGAACCGGCCCGCCCCCACCGCATCCCCTGGGCCTTCTGCGGACTCGGCCGAGCCCGGCGGTATGCCCGCCGCCACCGCCTTCGGCGACGCCGCCGCGCCGGCCGGTGGCGAACCCACTCCCCCGGTTCACAACACTTCGGAAGGCACCCGGTGAGCCCCGGCGCGGACCGGAACACGGCCAGGGCGTACGGCCCTTCCCGGCTCCGGTAGGTTCGGGCTCCGCCCCAATCGGGCCTCCTGACGATCGGTCGGCTTGTGGCGCAACCCGCCGCACCGGACGACCGAGGAACCACCCTTTCCCCCACCGGCACCATCCTGGAAGGCACGGATGAGCAATCCCGACCACAACGCGGCGCAGCGCGCACCTGCAACAGCGCCGACTGCCGCAAGCGCCGCCACCGACGAGCCGGAGACGCCGTCGGCGGCGGAGATAGCCTCCGCACCTTCCCAACCGGCCGAGGACCCCGACCGGGCCGGAGAGCCCGAGCACGGAGACGAGGGCGCGGCTCGCAAAGAGGCCGAAGGAGCGTTCGCGGCGAAGCGGGAGACGCGCGGCAGGCGCACCGAGGAGGCCGGCGAACAGTCCGCCCCCGACGCGGAGGCGGAAGCCGAGGCCGAAGCGGAAGCCTCCGCTGGGGAGGGCAACGAGGAGGGCTCCGCGGCGGTTTCGGACACCGCCGCCGGATCTGCGGAGGGGACCACCGCCGCGGCCCCCGCGATCAGCCGGGCGGAGGCCGTCGCCGCGGCGGCGGCCGACGCTGCCCCGTCGGCGGATCCCGATCTGCCGGGCCGTCGGCCGCACAAGGCGATGCTGGCCGGCGCGGCGATCGCCGGGGTGCTTCTGATCACCGTTCCGCTGCTGCTCACCCAGACCGGCGACAACGAGGACACGAGGGCCGAGCGAACGAGCTCCGACGCCGGCACCGTGCTCGACACGGGTGACGCGCCGTCCGAAGCGTACGGTTCGGCCTCACCGGACGCGCCCGGCAAACCGTCGGCCGGGGATTCGACGAGCCCCGGCGCCGGCGTCAAGGCCGGTTCCGGCCCGTCGGGTGCGCCGAGCGGTGCCGGTTCCGGCCCGTCGGGTGCGCCGAGCGGTGCCGGTTCCGTCCCGCCGGGCGGCAGTCCGAAAGCCGGCGGAGCAAGCGGCAGCGGAACGGGCGGCAGCTCCGCTTCAGGTTCCGGAACGTCGACGTCTGCCAAAGGCACCGGAACCGGGAGCGGCGCGGGCGGGAGCAACCGGACGACGGCCGCAAAAGCGCCCCCCGGCCAACTGATCATCGGCTTCGCCTCCAACCGCTGCATCGATGTGACCGGCATCAGCGGAGCCGACGGCACACCACTGCAGATCTGGGACTGCGGAGGCGCGGCGAACCAGCGCTGGCAGTTCTCCGGGGACGGGACACTGCGGTCCATGGGCAAGTGCATGGACGTGGCCTGGGGTTCACGGGAGAACGGCGCGGCCATCCAGCTCGCCAACTGCAGCGGAAACCCGGCGCAGCAGTTCCGCCTGAATGCGTCGCACGACCTGGTGAACCCTCAGTCCGACAAGTGCGTGGACGTGAAGAACCAGGCCACCGGCAACGGCGCCAGGCTGCAGTTGTGGGCCTGCGGCGGCACCGCGAACCAGAAGTGGAAGACCGGCTGACGGAGTTCCAGCCGCGTCCGGCAGCGATGTGTCCGTGTGCTCCCCAAGAGCACACGGACACATCCGTCGGGATGGCCACCGCAGCGCGGGCAGCGTCCACAGGCCGACTGGCTGATGACCGCGCCCAGCCGGCCGGGCGCGAGTTCGTCACCGGTCTGTGGTCACAGTCCGGTGCCGTCGCCCGCCGAACCGTCGGGCATGCACGAGGTGGAGAGCGGTCAGAGCCACGAGCTGGTCTTCATCGGCACCGGACTGCGCGGAGACGCTGCGCGGCGCGCTCGACGGTTGCCTCGTCGGCGCGGACGAGACGGGGCCGTGGCAGGATCTCTTCGCCGCGTGGGACGTTCCCTGCACCGAGGATCACCTCACGCCGTCCGTGACACTCCGTTGGAGCCTGGGGTCGCCGGCCGGACCCGGTGGCTCGCTCGCCGCAGAGCCCAGGGGTGACGCCGTCACTCGATCGGACTCGTGTACGCCGCGGATCCGCCGGGCTCGCGGCCGTACCGCGTGACCTGGCACGACCGTCGCGGCCACTGCGACCGACGGGGGGTGACACGCCGAGGCCGCGCCGCCCTCGCCGCATGCGGGGCCCCCGTCGGCCTCCTAGCGTCTTTCTCAACGAGGGTTTCTTCTCCTGCGCGGAAGTCATCCGCAATGGCCCTCGGGAACACGGAGAACTGACCATGCGTGCGATACGTGTCGCCTCCCTCGCCCTGATCGGCACCGCCGCGCTGACCGTCGGCGCCCCGGCCGCCCTGGCCGCGGACGGGAGCAACGTCACCCCTTCCGGTTTCACTGTCACCCCCTCGACCGTCGCGCCCGGTGGCACCGTGACTCTGAACGCCACCGAGTGCGAAGTCTCAACCGTGACCGTCTCCTCCGGAGTCTTCGACACGGTCACGCTCGATGGGGGCCGGCCCGGCACGGCGAAGATCGACGCGGAGGCCAAGCCGGGGGCCGAGGACGAGGTCACGTTCGATTGCAACGGCGAGAAGGTCACAACGGCCCTCACCATCGGCAGCGGCTCCGGCTCACCCACTGGGACCGGGAAGGACACCGGGGACGCGCCCCCCGAGGTCGGGACCGAGGCCGACACAGGCGACTCGCCCACCGGGGCCGAGACCGGGACCGAGGCCGACACAGGCGACTCGCCCACCGGGGCCGAGACCGGGACCGAGGCCGACACAGGCGACTCGCCTACCGAGACCGAGGCCCAGGCCGACACAGGCGACTCGCCCACCGAGACCGAGGCCCAGGCCGACACAGGCGACTCGCCCACCGAGACCGAGGCCCAGGCCGACACAGGCGACTCGCCCACCGAGACCGAGGCCGGGACCGTAACCGGCGACGCACACACCGGGACGGGAACCGACCCCCGGGCCGAAACCGGCAACGCACACACCGGGACCGGAACCTCGCACACCGGGACCGGTACGAAGCCCGGCGCGGGCGTCAACGCCGGCGCCGGCGGCAGCTTCGCAGCTCTGAGCCCCGCACAGATCGCCGTCGGCACCGCCCTCGTCGCGGGTGGTGTGCTCGGCGGCGGCGTCCTGCTGCTGCGCCGCAGCTCCAAAGAAGGCGTCTGACGCCGACACAGCGGCTCCGCCGCCCCGGGCCCCGAGGTCCTGGGCGGCGGAGCGCCACCCGAGACACAAACGGGACAGAGGAAGAGCGCCCATGCACAGGTCCACGCACCGCGGCTCCTGGTTCACGGTGGCTTCTGTCCTGCTGCTCGGGCTGTTCCTCTTGCGCAACGGATCCACCGAGCCGGTCGGCGGCCCGCCCCAGCCCGGCTCCGCCGTCGCGGCTCGCCACAGCACGGCCGACCCACTGCCGCCCGCGCCCGATGCGCTCCCCCACTCCCCGCCACGGCGGATCGCCATTCCGTCCGTCCGGCTCGACGCCCCGCTCACCGAGGTCGGCCTCGACGCCGACGGCTGGATCGACGCGCCGCCGCTGGAGAAGAGCAATCTCGCCGGCTGGTACAAAGGCGCGGCCGGCCCCGGCGAGCGGGGCACGTCCGTCATCGTCGGCCACGTCGACAACAAGGCGGGCCCGGCCGTCTTCTACGCACTCGGTGCTCTGGAGCGGGGCAGTCGCATCGAGATCCTGCGCGGGGACGGCCGTACGGCAGTGTTCGCCGTGTACGGCATCGAGGTCTTCGCCAAGAAGAACTTCCCGGCCGCCCGCGTCTACCAGGACACCCCGGCGTCGGAGTTACGCCTGATCACCTGCGGCGGCGGCTATACGAAGGACGGGCTACGACGGGAACGTCGTGGCGTTCGCCCGTCTTGTCGAGGTGCGCTGACGAGGTACCTGCGCGACGGCCGCGAGCGACCGTCCGGGCGGAGCGCCTTCCAGAAGGCCGGTGTCACGGGGCCCGTTCCGCCGAGTTGAATCCCGGGCCCTTCGGCGGGAAGAACGGTGCCGTCGGATGCCGGAGTCACCGGCGTGGCCGAAAAGAGTCGTATCCGGACCGGCACGGTCCTCGTGGGGTTCCAGTAATCCGCCATGACCAGGCTCGACGCCTTCTCGTCGGCAGGCGTCCGAGTCGGTAAGAACGGCTTGATTTCTGCAAACGGAACACCGATTAAATGGTAAGCCTTTACCTCCTGTTTGTTTCCTTGCCTCCTGGCGCGCCATGACGCCTGTCTAGCGTCCAGATACTCGGACCGAACCTAGGAGAGCACGTGAACAGCCAGGCCACAGACCCTTCGACCAATCGACGCCGGTTCCTCGCCGGCTCGGGCGCCGCTATCGCGGGCACGGTGACCGCATCCATGCTGGGCTCGTCGGCCGTCGCGGCCGAATCGCAGCCCGCCCTGGCCACCGCCGAGAGCGGCCCCCTGCGACTGACCCACGGCGTGGTGACCGGCGATGTCACCTCGACCAGCGCGATGGTGTGGGCCCGCGGCAGCGGCGAAGGCCGGATGCAGGTGCTGTACGGGTCCGAGGAGACCGAGGTCGCCGTAGCGAAGGGCCTGCTGAGCGAGGCTGTGACGCTGACCGCGGAGCGGGACTTCATCGGGCAGGTGACCCTCCGTGACCTGACCCCGGGTACCCGGTACTTCTACATGGTCCAGTTGGAGGGCGAGAACCCCACGGTCAGACGGCCGATCTCGACCTTCGTCACCGCGCCGGAGAAGAACGACAAGCGCGACGTCCACTTCGTCTGGAGCGGTGACACGGGCGCTGGCTTCCAGAACCCGACGCCGTACCCGACGTTCGCCTCCATGCTCTCCGAGAACCCGGAGTTCTTCGTCTTCAACGGCGACACCATCTATGGCGACGTCGCCACCGCGGCCAGTGGTCCGGCCAAGACCCGCGAGATGTACTGGGCGAAGTACAAGGAGATGCGGGAGGACCCGTACCTCCAGACGCTGGCCTCCCGGGTCCCGTTCATCGTCAACTGGGACGACCACGAGGTGAGGGACGGCTTCCGCGGCCCCTCGGAGCCGCTCATGCCGATCGGCCGCGAGGCCTTCCACGACTACTGGCCCATCTCCTCCGGTCCCGAGCAGATCTACCGGTCGATACGGTGGGGCCGGGAGCTGGAGGTGTTCGTGGTGGACGGCAGGCAGTACGCCTCGCCGCTGGGAGCCCCCGACGGCGCGGACAAGATCCTGTTCGGCGCCGAGCAGCGCAAGTGGCTGATCGACTCCATGAAGCGCTCCAACGCCACTTGGAAGGTGATCGTCACCTCCAGCCCGATCTCCATCATCCGGTCCGCGCCGCCGGTGGACGACTACGTTGCCTACGAGCACGAGTTCGGCCTTCTGATGGACGAGTTCCAGAAGATCAAGGCGAAGAACGTCGTCTGGCTCACCGCTGACGTCCACTGGGCGCAGGCCATCGAGTACCCGCGCTACGGCATGTGGGAGTTCGTCGGCTGCCCGATCGGGTCGAGCCAGCGCACCAAGAGCGAACCGCTCTCGCCCACCTTCGGCCCCAAGGAGCGGTTCATCGCCCTGAATGGTCGCTACTACGGCAGCGTCAGCATCAACTCCCGCAAGCGGACCATGACGGTTCACCTCAAGCGGCAGTCCGGCGAGTCGATCTACAGCGTGGAGATCCCGGCCCGCTGACCCCCCGGCGACCGGGTCGGGCAGCCCATGGCGTCACCACCCTCGCCGGTCCCGGTCCCACCCGCATCGTCCCTGGATACGTGGCGGCTTGAGTGACGCGGCCTTCGAAGCCGCGCATGCCGAACAGGAACCGGATACGCGTACAGACGCTGCCGGCCCTGCGCGGGTCCCGGCTTGACAGGCTGCCCGGGAACCGGCGCGGGGCGGCGGCTCCATCTGCGGTCGAGGAGACCCAGGATCGCTGCCGCCCTCCCCCAAGGCCACCAGTGCCGGCGCTGTCGCTCCAGGGCGCTACGCCCGGGAACGCCGCAGGGGGCGCGGGCGCGTCAGCGAGGCCCGTCCAGGCGGCTGGCAGACTGGGGGGCATGTCCGCTCCCCGCCGCCGTTGCCCGGTCTGCCGTCGCGAAATCGCCGTCGTCGCCGGGCGGTTCGCCCGCCATGACCCGGCCGGCTCGCGTACCGCGGCGGAGCTGGTCTCCTGCCCCGGGTCCCGGCGGCAGGCGCACATCGATCCTGCCCTGCAGCCGGATCTCGACGGAGCTTTCCTGCCGGACTTCCCCGGTCAACTCCCTCTGTTCTGACAGGCAGTGCGCGTCCTCAGGTCGCGCTGCGCTCGCTCGCCAGTTGCAGCTCGTCCTCGACGCCGCGCCCCGCCCGCAGCAGTTCCCGCCAGCGCTCCGTACTCCAGTCGGCGGGGCGGGTCGTCTCGATGAAGTCCTCGACCAGCGCCAGAAAGCGCGCCGGATCGGCGTGGAAGGGAAAGTGGCCCGCCCCCTCGAAGATCTCCAGCCGGCTTCCGGGCATTGCCGCATGCGCGCCGTGCGCGTGTTCAACCGGCACCACGCTGTCGCGGGAACCCCACAGCAGCATCGTCGGCATCCCCTGTGCCAGATAGCAGCGGTCGAGCATGGTCACCACCTGGCCCCGCCAGTCGACGACGGCCCGCAGTGTGCGGATGAAGGCGCTGCGCGAGGTCGCGTCCGGCAGCGCGTCCACGAGGTTGAGCAGCTCCGGCGCGTCCTGCCCGAGGTCGATGTCCAGCATCCTGATCAGCTCGGCGAACAGGCCGGTCCCCTGCCGCATACCCGGCAGGTTCAGCGCCGCAAGCAGCAGGTCGGCGCCCGGCAGGGAGACCGCCCTGAGGACGGGATTGACCTCCCGGCCGACGCCGCCCGCGCTGACCAGGACCAGTCGTTCGGTGCGCTCGGGGAACTGGTAGGCGAACTGCATGGCCACTCCGCCGCCGAGCGAATGGCCGACGAGGGTGGCCCGGTCGATGCCGAGCACTCCGAGCAGGTCCCGCATGCCGTTCGCGTATGCCGCAACCGAGTAGTCCGCACGCGGCTTGTCGGAGGCGCCGTGGCCGAGGAGGTCGGGTGCGATGACGGTGTAGCGACGGGCCAGCCCGGGGATCAGGTCCACCCAGGTGGCGGAAGAGTCTCCTATGCCGTGGACCAGGAGTACGGCTGGGCCTTCGCCGGCGATCCGGTACGCCCGCCGGTAGCCGTGCACCACATAGTGGCGCAGCTGCACATCGTCTTCGTTGACGGAGCGCAGCCTGCTCCGGTCCGATGTCTGCGGTCCGAGGCCGGTGACCATCCGCTCACCTCCTACGCGGTTCCTCATCCGCTCTTTCGAATCTGCTCCTCCGAGCGTAGAGGCGCCACCGCACGGGGGATTTCCACCAGGTTTCACCCAGCTACAGCCTGCTGCAGGGCGAGCTGAAAGCCCAGCCGGGCCGGACATCCCGGGCGCGACAGCACCACTGCCCACCAGGTAGATTGGTCTACACCACTTGCGCCTTCAGAGACAGGGATCTTCGTGGAAGTTGTCATCGTTCCGGACTCCGCCACGGGCGGCGAGCTCATCGCCGTAGCCATGGCCGACCTGCTGCGACGCAAGCCCGACGCCCTCCTCGGCGTCGCCACCGGTTCGACCCCGCTGCCCATCTACAAGGCGCTCGGGGCCAAGGTGCGCGCCTCGGAAGTGGATGCTTCCCGTGCCCGGATCTGCCAGCTCGACGAGTACGTCGGTCTGCCGTCCGGCCACCCCGAGTCGTACCGCTCCGTTGTCCTGCGCGAGGTCGTCGAACCTCTCGGGCTCACCGACGCGTCCTTCATGGGCCCAGACGGGACCGCCGACGACGTCGCGGCCGCCTGCCTCGCCTACGACCGTGCGCTCACCGAGGCCGGCGGCGTCGACCTCCAGCTGCTCGGTATCGGCACTGACGGGCACATCGGCTTCAACGAGCCCTGTTCGTCGCTCGCCTCCCGCACTCGGATCAAGACGCTGACCGAGCAGACCCGGAAGGACAACGCCCGGTTCTTCAACGGCATCGACGAGGTCCCCCACCACGTGATCACCCAGGGCATCGGCACCATCCTGGAAGCCCGCCACCTGGTCCTGCTGGCCACCGGCGAGGCGAAGGCTGACGCCGTGGCGCTCGCCGTCGAAGGACCGCTCTCCGCACTGGTGCCCGCATCCGCCCTGCAGCTCCACCCGCACGCCACGGTCGTGGTCGACGAGGCGGCGGCCTCCAGCCTGAAGCTCGCCGGCTACTTCCGCGCCACCTACGCCGCCAAGCCCGTCTGGCAGGGCCTGTAGCGACGGCCAGTTGTCCCGACCGGAAGGGAAATGTTCCAGTCGAGAAGTAATTGACGCCACATCGGCTCGGGTCCGCCTACGAGTTGATACGGTCAGCTCGCTCAGCACTGTGACGCGCGTTCAACTATCGCGCAACCGTGCAGCCCCGGGGGAATCATTGAACGACGACGACATAGATCTGGTCAGATCGAGCCTGGAACGCGTCAGGCGGCGTGCAAGTCATGTGGTCCGATACTTCTACGCCCACCTGTTCACCCACCATCCGCGGCTGCGGCCGCTGTTCCCAGCCGCGATGGACGATCAGTACGAGCGGCTGTTCGCCGCGCTGGTGCAGGTCGTGGACCATCTCGGCCACCCAGGGCTCCCCGTCTATCTGGCTCAGCTCGGCCGGGATCACCGCAAGTTCGGGATAGGCGACGACGACTACGCGGCGGTGGGCGAGAGTCTCGTCGCCGCGGTCCGCTACCACAGCACGCAGTCCTGGGACGCGCGGACCGAAGCGGCCTGGCTGCGGGTGTACGCAACCACGGCCGAAGCGATGACCGGCGGGGCGCACAGCTCTCTCGCCGCCAACGAGCCCGCGTCGTGGGAGGCCACTGTCGTATCCCACCGGCTGCACGGTGGGCACACGGCCATCATCCGCGCCGTTCCGTCCGCCCGCTATCCATGGCGCCCCGGCCAGTACGCCACGATGGAGCATCCGGATCTGCCGGGTGTGTGGCGGCCCTACTCCCTGGCCGGCCGCCCCGACCGTGACGGTGTGCTCGAATTCCATATCGGCCGGGTCGCCCATGGGCTGCTCAGCAATGCGTTGTGCGACCACACAGAGCCCGGCCACATACTGCGACTGGGCGCCGCCTCGGGATCCGCACTCGCCCCGCCGCCCGGCACTCCGGCCGTCACTCTGATAGCCGCCGGCTCGGGCTGGGCCCCGGTCAAGGCGGTCCTCGACGAGTTACTCGCCCGCAGGCCCACGCCCCGTATCCGTATCGACGTCGTGGCCCGTGAGGCCGACTTCTACGACGGGGACTCGCTCGTCGACCTCCTGCGGGCCCACCCTTATCTGAGCGCCTACTGGTGGTACGAGGAGCGGGCCGATGGCCGGATGCGGGCCGCGGAACGGCTGCACAGCAATCTGAGTGCGCGCCGGGGGTGGACCGGCGAGACCGTCTATCTCTGCGGTCCCGTGATGTTCGTGCAGGAGACGGCCGAGTTGCTGTACGAGTGCGGGCTGCCGGCAGAATCGCTCATCCGGGATCCCTTGCCCTCGTCGGTGCAACAGCGCGGATACGTCTCCCACGCGGAACAGTTTCTTGATCCACGCCCGGTGAACTGGATCGATCCCGACGCCCGGACGCGCCCGCTCGACCTCCCGGCGCCCGAGTCCCACTCGGATCCTCAACCCAAGCCTCAGCCGGAAGCACAGCCTGAGCCCGCACCACCGGACAGCGGCGGCTGGTTCGAGCCGCACCGCGCGGCAGGACGGGTCTGACCTCACTCCCTCCGCTTCACGAACTCGCTCACCCAGTGTTTCGTACGGTCGAGATAGGCGGTCTCCGCCGCCGCCCCCGTCTTCCCGTACGCACCCGAGAAGGTCTGGTAGCCGTGCCCGGGCGGCGGGTTGCTCGACGCGGGCTCGATGGAACTGCCCTCATGCCATTCGTTGAACGAGGTGACGGAAACCCAGGTGGGCGATCCGCCGATGGCGGGGTCGAGGGCGTTGCTCCACTCCTTGTCGTAGGTGGCACCGTCGACACGGCCCAGCGTGGGCGTGGTGTTGCCCGGTACGGCACGGTCGTCGACATAACCCGGCGCGACCGACGGGGCCCAGATGAGGTTGTGCGCCTTGGCGTAGTCGCCCGCCTGCTTCCAGCCCGGTGCGGTGGCGCCGGCGATGCCGTCGTAGGTGTAGAGCCCGGAGAAATGCGCGATCTTCGTGGTGTCGGTGGTCTGCGCGAGGACGCTGCTGGTCGGCGTCACCTGGTCGAGCGCGGTCCAGTCGGTGATCCGGAGGCTCTCGAAGATGTAGAAGGCCGAGCGGTTGCCGTGGGCGGCGTCCCGGTAGAAGGCGGGATGGCTGCCGTACGTCTGATTGAGATAGGTGATGTCCTCGACGACGGACTGCGCGGTGCGTCCGCTGTACGGCTCGATGTGCCAGGCCACCTTGACGCCCTGGCGCTGGGCGGCGTCCATAACGCGCCGGGCGAGTGTGTCCTCGTAGCCGCCGCGGCCCCACCAGCTGTAGACGATCACGCCCGCTCCCGACTGGGCGACCCACTTCATGTGCTGGTCCACGGCTCCCGCCACATCCCCGGAGTCGTACGGTCCGAGGGCCGGGTACAGGTCGGCGCCGATGTCGTCGGGCGGCGTGTGTCCGCCCTGCTGCCAGTGCCGCCAACTCCCTTGCCCCGCGGGGGATCCGTACCACGGGTAGTAGAAGAGGTGGACGTCCGGCGACAGGGTCTCGCCCGCCGCCGGCTCCGTGCCGAGGGTGAAGGTGTCGATGTCGAACAGCGCGCCCGGGCCGCCGGTGAAGCGCAGGAACAGCGGTCCGCTGCCGCTCGCGGTCAGCGTCGTCGACACGGTTGTGAAGGTCTCCCAGCCACCGGTCGGCGCGACCTGCACCGAACCGAGCAGGGTGCCGGTCGCCGATCCCGCCCGGATCTCGATGGTGCCGCCCGCACCGGCCGATGAGACTTTCGCCGAGAAGGACGTGGCCCCTGCGGTGGCCACCGAGGCGTAGCCCGCCCAGTCCCCGTTGTCGATATAGCCGAGGGTCCGGCCGCCGCTGGCGCTCGCATGGCCGGCGGCCTGCACTCCGGAGCCGGAGGTGTACGCCTCGCCCTCGACGCTCACCGGCCCCGGGCCGCCCCGCGGGCTGCAGTCGGCGGCGACGACCCCCGCCGCGTAACGGATGCCGCCGAGGAGCAGGGAGCGGAAGGCGGGGTCGGCGTACGACTCGGAGGTGTGGCCGAGTCCGGTGTAGAAGGACCGCCCGGAGCCGTGCGGGTGGCACCAGGTGATGGGGTGGTCGCCGGCCATCTCCCCGCCGCTGTACGTGGATTCGTCCAGGCTCTGCAGGACGCGTACGGATGAGCGGGGGTTGGTGCGGTAGTTGTACCACTCGTCGGTGCGCGTCCAGGTGGGCCCGAGGTGTGTGGTGGCGGGATGTGTGCCGTCCTCGGTCTTGACGGTGGCCTGCTGGATCGCGGGGTGGCTCTTGAAGCGGGCGCCGACGAGTTGTTCGTACTGCGGCCACTCGTACTCGGTGTCGGCGGCGGCGTGGACGCCGACGAATCCGCCGCCCCCGTCCACGTACGACTGGAGGGCGCTCTGCTGTGTAGCGTCCAGTACGTCGCCGGTGGTGTTCAGGAAGACCACCGCCTCGTAAGTGGCGAGGCCCGCGGGTGTGAAGGCGGCGCTGTCCTCGGTGGCGGTGACGGTGAAGTTGTTCGCCGTGCCGAGTGCGCGGATGGCGTCGATGCCGGCCGGGATCGAATCGTGGCGGAAGCCGGCCGTCTTGGAGAAGACGAGCACGTCATAGGCGGGGTCGGCGGCCCGGGCGGTGGCGCCGGGTCCCGCGATCGCGGTGGCGAGTCCAAGCGCGAGAGCTCCGGCGGCGGCCGTGGAGCGGCGGATGAGGTGGGTGCGTAAGAGCGTCATGGTGTCCCCTTCCACCCGTCAGTTGAGGGTGAAGGTGTCGATGTCGAGGAGATTGCCCTGGCCGGACGGGCCTTTGAAGACCAGGAAGAGGCTGGTGGTGCCGGTGGGGGCGCCCGCCAGGTTCATCGTCACGTCGGTGAAGTTCTCCCAGCCGCCGGTCGGCGCGACGTGCACCGAACCGAGCAGGGTGCCGGTGGCCGATCCGGCCCGTACTTCGATCGTGCCGCCGACACCGCCGGAGGAGACCCTGCCGGTGAACTTCGTGGCCCCTGCGAGCGCGTAGGGCTGGAATGAGATCCAGTCGCCATTGTCGGTGAAGCCGACCGTCTTGCCGCCCTCGGCGTTGCCGTGGTCGGCGGTCTGGATGCCGGACTGCGCGCCGAAGTGCTCGGCCTGCCGGTGCCTGGGCTGCAGGATGCGCACGCTGTGGGTGGTCAGTCCGCCCTTGTCGGTGTACTCGGCGTCGAAGACTCCGTAGAGGTTGGCGGCGCTGTCGTGCTCGCCGTCGGCCGGGACGGCGATGGAGCTGGTGCAGCCGTTCGTCGAGGTGATCTGGTGGCGGTGGCTGTCGTGCCCGAGGAGATAGGTGACTTTCACCTTGGCGCAGTCGACGGGGCCGTCGTCGGGGTCGCTCGCGGTGACCGTGAAGGGCGCGGTGTCGCCGAAGGAGAACAGCGCGCCGTCCACCGGGGTCATCAGGTTCACCGTAGGCGCGGTGTTGCCGACGCTCAACACCAGGCTCGCTGAGCCGGTCAGTCCTTCGGGGTCGCGGACGGTGAGCGTCGGCCGGAAGGTGCCCGCGGTTGTATACGTATGGCTGGGGTTGGCGGCGGTGGATGTGCTCCCGTCGCCGAAGTCCCAGGAGTATGTGAGCGATCTGCCTTCGGGGTCGGAGCTGCCCTGCGAGGAGAAGGCCACGGTCAGCGGTGTGGGCCCGGAGGTCTTGTCGGCGGCGGCCTTGGCGACCGGGTTGCGGTTGCTGCCGCCGAGGTACTCGATGCGGTAGAGGGCCTGGTCGCTCGCCCCGGAGCCGTAGTCGACGACGTAGAGCGCGCCGTCGGGTCCGAAGTCCGTGTCGATGATCTGGGTCCCGCTCCACGGGAAGTCCTCGATCACGCCGTACGAGCCGTCACTCCTGACCTCGACGGCTTTGATCCAGCGTCGGCCGAGCTCGGCGGCGAAGTACCGTCCATCGAGCGACTGGGGGAATTTCACAGGTGAGTTGAGGGCCGCGTCGTAGCGGTAGACCTCGCCGCCCATGGGCGATTCGGAGCCGGATCCGAACTCGGGTGGGGCGCCCGCGTCTCCGTACTTGATCCAGCTGGCCTTGGCTGCGGGGAGGGTCGAAAGCCCGGTGTTCCGGAAGGAGTTGTTCACCGGACCGCCCGCGCAGCCGTACTTCGCAGCGGACGGGCCGCCGGGGAAGGTGTACTCGTTGTACGTCTCCGCGGCGGTGTTGGTGCCGGTGCAGTACGGCCAGCCGTAGTTGCCCGGGGCGGTGATGCGGTCGAACTCGACTTGGCCGCCGGGACCGCGGTTCGGGTCGGTGGTGCCGGCGTCCGGGCCGTAGTCGCCCAGGTAGACCGCGCCGGTGGCCCGGTCCACGGACATCCGGAACGGGTTGCGGAAACCCATCGCGTAGATCTCCGGCCGGGTCTTCGCCGTGCCGGGTGCGAAGAGGTTTCCGGCCGGGATCGTGTAGCCGCCGTCGGGCTGCGGCTTGATGCGCAGTAGCTTTCCACGCAGGTCGTTGGTGTTGCCGGAGGAGCGCTGGGCGTCGAACTGCGGATTGCGGCCCGCTCGTTCGTCGAGCGGGGAGTAGCCGCTGGACTCGAAGGGGTTGGTGTCGTCGCCGGTCGTCAGATAGAGGTTTCCGGCGGCGTCGAAGTCGATGTCGCCGCCGACGTGGCAGCACTGTCCGCGGTCGCCCGGCACTTCGATGACGACTTTCTCGCTGGCGGTGTCGAGGGTGCCGTCGGCCTTGAGGATGAACCGGGAGAGGTTCAGATGCCCTTTCCAGGGCTCGAAGTCGGCGGCGCTGCCGTTGACTGGGGCGTCGCCCGCCGGGGTGTTCAGCTTGGGCGAGTAGTAGAGGTAGACGTACCGGTTCGTGGCGAAGCCGGGGTCGGCAGCCACTCCCTGGAGCCCTTCCTCATCATGGGTGTAGACGTCCAGCCTGCCCGCGACCTTGGTGTTTCCCGCGGCGTCGGTGTGCCAGACCGTGCCGTCGCGTGCAGTGTGCAGGACGGCCCGGTCGGGCAGCACGGCCAGCGACATGGCTTCGCCCATCTCGGCCGGACCGAGGGCGAGTTGGACCTGCTGGAAGTCGGACGGCGGGATGGCGCTCGGCATGGCGGGCGGTTCGGCGGCTGTGCCGGTGACGGCGCCGCCGGACAGCACCAGCGCGAGGGCGGTGAGGGGTACCGACCACGCCTGGTGGGGGCGTAATGGCATGGAGCTTCCTTCCTGACTTGGTGTGGGGGTGCGTCAGGCAAGGCGCGCGACGGCATGCTCACCGTCAACGGGCTTACGGCCCTGCGGAGTTCTTGCATGGATCGCAAAACTCTTGTCTTCATCGTGCGAGTGTTTTGCATGCTGGCAACGCAAAGTTAATTTGTCAAGGCTATGTCAAAATTACGGATCCGAGCTTCTGGCCCGCCCCAACGCGGGTAGGCGGAGCGGGAGTTCGCCCGTTCCTGAACACACGGCAGCGAACTACCTGGGAGGGGGTGGTACCGCTGCCGCCTTGGGGCAGTCCGTCGGGGAACGGTTGAGGAACGGTCGGGGATCAGGGCGAGCCAGAGTGCCGGGGCGTTGGGCGGCTCCCGGGTTGCGATCGGTCAGCGCGGCCAAAATTCTGGCGCGTAATCGGGTTGTCGGCAGAGCTGTCCGGGCATATGGGAATAACCCCATGGCTGCCTCTCCTGTTGGACCACAGGAAGGGGCATCAGGGTTCCGAGACGTCCTGATTTTTCATTGCACCCCAAGACATCGGCCGGATTGCCGCCTCGACCAGGGAGCTTTCCCGCCGGCGCCGCCCCGCCGAGAGGCAGGCCGAATTGGCCATTTCTCGCGAATTGGACACAAGGCGGCGCGCCGGGGCCAGTTGTATTCGGCTTGTTTCCCACCCCGGATCGCATCTTCCTGTGAAACGATCGTGAATACCTCTCCACACTCGGCCGACGATATCCCTCTGACCACGTCAAATCGCCGCCGATCATCGCCAAAGCCAATGATCGCCGGATGACTGAATCGGTCTCTTGACCGACCCTTCAGCGGCGAACGAGACTCCCCAGAGGCACTCATGCATCAGGAGCCACAGGCACTGACACATGCCGATGGCCCTGCGAGACCGATATCGCACGGGGTGTGTGACGGGGGAATGCAGTGATGAGCGCGTATGCCTGCTGGAGGCATGCGCGTGGTTTCTTCACCTCCCTCCTCATCTCTTGGTGCGCGAAGGGAATGGAGGGGGAATGCCGACGCACATGGGCTATCCCGGCGTATACATCGAAGAACTTCCCAGCAGCATCCGGACCATCGCCTCGGTCACCACGTCAGTGACCGCGTTTGTGGGGCACACCCGCCGGGGTCCGCTCAACCAACCCGTGCGGGTGACCAGCTTCGCGGACTTCGAGCGGCGCTTCGGCGGACTCACCTCGCAGAGCGCCCTCAGCTACGCGGTGCACCAGTTCTTCGGCAACGGCGGTACGGTCGCGGTGATCGTCCGCGTCGCCAAGGCCGGCACCGGCGAGGAAGCGTGCGTCACGCTCCACTCCACCGAGGGGCACAGCGAGTGTCCGGTACTGGAGGTGCACGCCAAGGAGCCCGGCGTCTGGGGCTCGGGCCTGCGGGTGGCCGTCGACCACGACACCCCCACCCCGGACAAGACGTTCAACCTGCACATCCTCGACGCGCGCGGCGGCGCCCGTGAGTCCTTCACCGGGCTTTCGATGCACTCCGGCCACGGCCGCTTCGTGGAGACGGTCGTGGGCGCCGGCTCCTCCCTCGTCCGGGTCAAGGCGCTCGACGAGGACCGGCCCGACCCCTCCGGCACCGTCTCCAAGCCGTTCTCGGCCGAACTGCCGGACCTCAATGTCGAGCTGAAGGTCAAGATCGGCGATGTGGAGCGGGAGTTCACCCTCTACGAGCCCGACCACGACGGCGAGCCGCCGCGCACCGTCACCGAGCTCGCCCTGCTCCTTGAGCGCAAGCTGCGCGCGCTGCCCGACGCCCCCGGCAATCACGCCTTCGCCGGGGCCGAGGTCACCGCCTTCGGCCGCCGCCTCCAGGTCGTAGCCGGGTCCGTCGACCCCGATGACGTGGTCCGCTTCATCGGCGAGTGCGCCAACGACCTGGGTCTGGAGGCCTCGGTCAACCCGCCCGTATTCCCGCTGGAGGGCGGCAAGGACGGCGACCCGCCCGGGCCGCGCGACCTCATCGGCAGCGAGGCGCGCAAGACCGGCGTGCAGGCGCTGCGCGACGTGGACGACGTCAACCTGCTGGCTCTGCCTGAGCTTTCGGCGTACGAGTCCACCGAGGACATGGTCACGGTGCTGTCCGCCGCCGAGCAGCTGTGCCGGGAGCGGCGGATCTTCCTGCTCGTCGACTCGCCGTCGACCTGGGGCAGCGTGGACGCGGCACGGGCCGGAATCGGCGCGTTCGAGCCCGTACGCAGCAATCACGCGGGGCTGTACTTCCCGCATCTGCAGCTCACCGATCCGCTGACGGGGCGACTGCGTTCCTTCCCGCCCTCGGGCGCGATCGCGGGCGTCATCGCGAGGACCGACGGCGAGCGCGGCGTATGGAAGGCGCCGGCCGGGACCGAGGCGCGGCTGGCCGGTGTGCGGTCGCTGACGGTCAAGCTGACCGACCGGGAGAACGGACTGCTCAACCCGCTGGGCATCAACTGCCTGCGCACCTTCCCGGTGGTGGGTCCGCTGGTGTGGGGTGCGCGCACGCTCGAGGGCGCGGACGCGCTCGACAGCGAGTGGAAGTACGTGCCGGTGCGCCGGCTGGCGCTGCATGTCGAGGAGAGCCTGCACCGCGGTCTGCAGTGGGTCGTCTTCGAGCCGAACAACGAGCAGTTGTGGCAGCAGATCCGGCTGAAGGCGTCGGCGTACCTCAACGACCTGTTCCGGCAGGGCGCGTTCAAGGGCGGCACGCCGCGCGAGGCGTACTTCGTCAAGTGCGACAAGGACACCACCACCGACGCCGACATCGACGCCGGAGTGGTCAATGTCGTGATCGGCATCGCGCCGGTCAAGCCGGCGGAGTTCGTGATCGTCAAGATCCAGCAGATGGCCGGACAGTTCGACCTCTCGTAACCCAAGGAAAAGGAACACGAAGGAAACCGATGGCTGAGTTCCAGATAAACGCCCATCGCTTCGACCCGTACAAGAACTTCAAGTTCCTGGTCCTCTGGGACGGTCGAACGGTCGCGGGCATCAGCAAGATCAGTCCTCTGAAGCGCACCACCGAAGTGGTCAAGCACCGCCACGGCGGTGACCCGAGCTCACCGCGCAAGTCGCCGGGCCGCTCCGAGTTCGAGGGCGTCACGCTCGAACGCGGCGTCACCCACGACCCGGAGTTCGACCGCTGGGCCAACAAGGTCTGGCAGGTCGGCGCCGGGCTCGGCTCGGAGGTCTCGCTGCGGGACTTCCGCAAGGACATCATCATCCAGGTCCTCAACGAGGCCGGGCAGGTGGCCGTCTCGCACAAGCTGTACCGGGCCTGGGTGAGCGAGTACCAGGTGCTCGGCGAGCTGGACGCCAACGCCAACGCCGTCGCAATCCAGAGCGTCAAGCTCGAATGCGAGGGCTGGGAGCGGGACTACGAGGTGGAGGAGCCGGTCGAGCCCTCGTTCACCCACCCGGCCTGAGCACGGCCTGTCGCACCGGAGGAATGACGGATGACGCCGACGGGCCCGGCCGAGCTGCTCGCCACCTGGGAAGCCGGTCTGGCGCAGCACGACTCGGGGAGGTCTCTGCTGCTGCACCGGGCGGCCCGCCCGTGGGCCGGCGCCGACGAGTTGCTGTCGATGCCGGTCGGCGAGCGGGAGGCGGATCTGTTCGCGCTGCGCCGGGCGTTGTTCGGCGAGCGCATGCAGGTCCGTGTCGAGTGCGCGTCGTGCGGCGAGGCAATGGAGTTCGATCTCGATGCCACGCAGCTGGGCACCCGGACGCGGACGCCGGACGGGCCGCTGCGAGTGGAGGAGGGCGAATGGGCGGTCGAGTTCCGCCTGCCCACCGTCGCCGACCTCGCGGCGGCCGGCGCGGTGCGGGATCCGGCTCAGGCGCGCCGGGTGCTGGTGGCACGCTGCACGGTTTCGGCCGCGCGGGACGGGGAGGCCATTCCGCCGGAGCGGCTGGCCTCGTTGCTGCCGGAGCATGTGCAGCGACGGCTCGCCGAGACTGCGCAGGAGGCGGATCCGGCGGCCGATGTGACGCTGAACATCGCCTGTCCCGAGTGCGGTGAGGCCACCCCGGCCGAGCTGGACATCACCTCCTATCTGTGGACCGAACTGGACACCTGGGCACGGGACTTGATGCTCGACGTCCATCTGCTCGCCACCGCCTACGGGTGGAGCGAGCCGGAGATTCTGGCGCTCAGCCCGCTGCGGCGTCGTTACTACCTGGAGCTGTGCGCAGATGCCTGACTACTTCGACCGGCTGCTCGCCCGGTACACGCCGGTGCCGGCGGTCGGTGGCGCTGCGGCGCAGGTCCGGCCGCGGCTGCCCGGCCCTTTCGAACGGGTCGAGGCGCTGCGGAGCGGGCCGCCGGAGCCGGACGCGCCGGCGGCGCTGATTCCGACCACGCCCGGGCCCGCCTTCGGTCCCGCCGAGCTGGTCCGGCACGAGCGGGAGGTGCGGACCGACCACCACACCGTTGTACGGACCGAGGCGGTGCCGGCCGACGAGCCCGAGGTGCCCGCGGCGCAGGCGGCGCCGAGTCCCGGGCCGCTGCTGCGGCCCGCCGCGGCAGCGTCTCCGGCGGCGCGTCCGGCCGCGGATGTTCCGCGCTCGCAGCGGCGAGCCGGGGTGCCGTCGGTGGCCGACGCGCCGCGGACGCCGCCGGTTCCCACACCCCGCGAGCCCGCTCCCCCAATGGCCGCCGCCGCTCCGGCCCGTCCGCGCGACACCGACACCGCCGCCGCCCGTGGCGCGGGGCTGAGCGGGGTGGGACGGCGCGCGCCGCGGCCGACGGAGCGCGTCGTACACGTACAGATCGGCCGACTCGAAGTGAGCGCGGCACCACCGCCCGGCGCGAACCGCCCCGCGGGCGGCCGCCCCGACCACTCCGGACGGCGCACACCCGCGCTGACCCTGGACGACTATCTGTCGCGCGGCGAGAAGAGGGACTGACGTCATGAGCAACGCACTCGCCATCGCGACCGTCACCCAGGCGCTGGCCCTGCTGATCGAGAACAATCTGGGGCCCGAGATGGACATCGCGGTCAAGGTGGAGACCCGCAAGCCTCCGGCCGAACCGCCGGCCGAGCCGACCATCAATGTCTTCCTGTACCAGGTCACGCCGAACGCCTCGATGCGCCACACCGACCTGCCGACGCGCGCCTCGGACGGCACGCTGCTGGGGCGCCCTGCCGCGGCGCTGGATATGCACTATCTGATCAGCGCGTACGGAGAGGAGGCGGAGCTGGTCGGGCAGCGGCTGATCGGGTGCGTGGTGCGGACGCTGCACGAAATCCCGGTCCTGCCGAAGGAATTGATCGAGCTGGCGGCCGAGCGCCCCTATCTGACGGGCAGCGATCTGGCTCAGTCGCCGCAGAGGGTGCGGTTCACGCCGACGGTGATGGACATCGACGAGACGTCAAAGCTGTGGGGGATGCTGCACCAGACCCCGTACACCCTGTCGGTGGCGTACCAGGCGTCGCTGGTCCTGATCGGGGGCCGCGAGCAGCCGGTGCCGGCGAAGCCGGTGGAGCGAAGGACGGTGCGGGTGCTGCCGTTCGGAGTGCCGGGCGCGCCGGTGCCACCGGAGGCAGCGGTTGAGGTGGACGGTTCGGAGCCGTCGCCACAACCGCAGCGTGAGCCCGAGCCTGCGCCTGAGGCGGCGTCCAAGGCGGCCGTTCCCGCGAGGAAGCGCGCCGCCGCGAAGACCGCGAAGACCGCGAAGACCGCCGCGAAACGTGCCGCGCCCGCTCGGCCCCGCAAGGGAACAGGCGCGGACGCGGATACGGACGGCAAGGAGATCTGAGACAGGTGCGCGACACGGGGGCGGGTGAGGGTATGGGGACGTACGAGTCGACTGATGGGTCTGCGAACGCCGGTGCGGACGGGCGGGCGCTGTTCGCGGCCGTACGATCCGTGCTCGCCCGCGTGGACGCCCATGCGGCTCGGGCGCATGGACGGCCTGTACCCGAGCGGGGCGACACGGATCAGCCGCACGCCGCGGCCGCACGCGCCGGCGGTGCCGTTCCCGGAGCCGGTGAGCACACCGCCGCGACGGGTGCGGCCGGGCCCGCGCGGCAGGACGGGAACGCCACCGCGGGCAACAGCCGCGCAGGCACGGCCGCTCCAGACCCCGGTGAGCACCGTGCCGATGCCAACGCCCAGGGGCCCGCGCGGCAGGACGCCGATGCGAGCGCCGCGGCGTCCCTGCGGCGGAGCGACCTCGGTGCCGAAGGCAGCACCCCCACCGCGGCGGACGGGGACGAACCGTCATCCCAGAACCGCCTCTCAGCCGCCCCAGGGACCCCCGAGCTCACCGCCGTCCGCGGGCCGGCCAGCCTCGACGCGCTCGTCGCCTGCTTCGGGCTGAGCCCCTTCGAGCGTGACGTGATCCTGCTCGCCGCAGCCGCCGAGCTCGACCCCACCACCGGGGGCCGGTGCGCAGCCGCCTGCGGGGATCCGGAGCGTGCGTACCCGACCTTCTCACTGGCCCTCGCCGCGCTCGGCGGACCGCACTGGAGCGCCCTCACCCCCGTCGCCCCGCTGCGCCGCTGGCGGCTCGTCGAGCTGGACGACGAGACCCGGCTGACCACCTCCCGGCTGCGGCTCGACGAGCGCATCCTGCACTTCCTGGTCGGCTCGCCCTATCTGGACTCCCGGCTGCACGGGCTGCTGCGCCGTACGCCCGTACCGGAGTCCCTGCCCCCCTCGTACGACCTCGCGGCGAGCCGGGTCGCCGCGAGCTGGGCGGGGGCGGGCCCGCACGCCCCGCTGCGCGTCGAGCTGGTCGGCTGCGATCTGCGGACCCGTACCGACATCGCCTCCGCGGCCGCCCGCCGCTGCGGACTGGGCCTGTACGCGATGGCCGCCGACGACATGCCCACCGACCCTGTCGAGCGCGACCGGCTCGCGCGTCTGTGGCAGCGGGAGGCGATCCTGCTGCCCGCGGCCCTGCTCGTGGAGGTCGGCGAGCTCGACCGCGAACAGGCCGCGGACACCGACGCGTTCATCGAGAGCGCGGCCGTCCCGCTCGTCGTCTCCAGCGCCGATCCGCGGCAGACCGCCCGCCCGCGCGGCGAGCGCGTGACCGTGCCCGCGCTGGACACCGAGGAGCAGCTGGGGGTGTGGGCCGACGCGTTCCAGGCCGTACCGGAGGTGTCGGAGGAGGACCTGAAGGATCTCGTCGAGCAGTTCTCGCTGCCCCCGCATCTGATCCGGTCCGCCGGAGCGACTGTCGTACGGGATCTGCCCGATGAGGACGAGCTGGACGCCACCGGGCTCGCCTGGCGGGCCGGGCTCACCGAGGCCCGGATGGGCATGGACGAGCTGGGCCGGCGGATCGAGCCGCAGGCGGCGTGGGGCGATCTGGTGCTGGCGGAGCGGCAGTTGCGGATTCTGCGCGAGATCGTCGCGCATGTGCGTCAGCGCTCCACCGTCTACCAGGAGTGGGGCTTCGCCGCGACGCTGCGCCGCGGCCTCGGCGTCACGGCGCTCTTCGCGGGCGGCTCCGGCACCGGCAAGACGCTCGCCGCCGAGGTGATGGCGAAGGAGCTGGGCCTGGATCTGTTCGTCATCGATCTCTCGCAGGTGGTCAGCAAATACATCGGCGAGACCGAGAAGAACCTCCGCAAGGTCTTCGACGCGGCCGAACGCGGCGGCGCGCTGCTGCTGTTCGACGAGGCGGACGCCCTCTTCGGCAAGCGCAGCGAGGTCAAGGACAGCCATGACCGGTACGCCAACCTCGAAGTCAGCTATCTGCTGATGCGCATGGAGGCGTACCGGGGCCTCGCGATCCTCACGACCAATATGAAGCAGGCGCTGGACACCGCGTTCATGCGCCGTATCCGCTTCGTCGTCGACTTCCCCTTCCCCGGCGAGAGCGAACGCGCCGAGATCTGGCGGCGGGTGCTGCCCGCGCGGGCCCCGATGAAGGGCGTCGATCCGGAGCTGCTGGCCCGGCTGACAGTGGCGGGCGGCTCCATCCGCAATATCGCGCTGTCGGGCGCCTTCCTCGCGGCGGAGGAGGGCGACCGGCTCCAGATGCGTCACATGCTGGAGGCGGCGCGTACCGAATACCTCAAGCTGGACCGCTCCTTGACGCCCTCGGAGGTCCACGGATGGGTCTGAACGAGGCTCCGCGCCTTGCGGAGCGCACGGTACGCGTGGACATCGGCGAGCTGGTGCTCGACGGTTTCGAACGGCTCGACCCCGACCGGGTGTCGGCCGCCTTCCAGGCCGAGCTTTCCCGGCTCGTACGGGAGCGTGGCGTGCCGCTGGCCGCGGACGGCGGGCAGGCCCTTGACGCGCTGTCCGGGCTGCCGCCCCTGCCCGCGACAACGTCGCCGGGACGGCTCGGCGAGGCGCTGGCGCGTGCGGTGCACGCGGGTCTTTCGGGGCGGGGTGAGTCGCGATGAGTACGTCACATACCCAGGACACGCAGGCGGCCCAGGCCGCCGAACGGCGACGCAAGCGCAAGGAGCGGGCCAAGTCCCGTACCCCGGAGCCGAAGAACATCGTCAGCGGCGCCGGGCAGCCGCTGGACCTGAGCGTACGGCGGGAGCTGGAGGAGCAGCTCGGCCACGACTTCAGCCGGGTGCGGCTGCACACCGACCGGGACGCGGGCACGCTGACGGAGCTGCTGGGCGCCGACGCGGTGGCGGTCGGCCAGGACATCTTCTTCCGCGAGGGCGCCTACCGGCCGGGTACGTCGGACGGGCAGCGGCTGCTGGCCCATGAGTTGCTGCACACCGTGCAGAACCCGGACGGTCTGGGCGCGTTGCGCGCGGGCCGCGACCTGGGTGCGGTGAGCCTGCCGCAGCAGGCGATGGAGCGCGAGGCGGAGTCGGCGGCGCAGGCTCTCGTACGGGACGGAGAACCTGCGGCGGAGGTGGAGCCGGACCAGGCCACGCCAGGCTGGCTGCGCTACGCAACGGTCGACGCCGACCGGAACCGTATGGAGCAGCTGGACCCGGCGACGCTGGTGGACCGGCTGGCCAACGGCGTCCTGCGCTCGCTGCGCGGCGACCCTGAGGACCGCTCCAGGCGCGTCCGCATGCAGCTGGCGCAGCTGGCGCCGGAGGTGCAGGAGATCGTGCTGGACCGGCTGGAGGTCCAGCTGCCCACGCCCGCCCTCGACAGGCTGCTGGATCTGGTCGAGGAGGCGGAGCAGGGACCGCTGCCATTCAACGCGGCTGCGGCGCCCGAAGCGATCCCCGATGCGACAGAGGGCATTGAGCAGGAGCGCGCACGGGAGGCGGCCGACGAGCGCGACAAGCGCCCGGAGGCCAAGAAGGCGAGCGACGACCGGCAGGAGCGCGAGCAGGCGCGGAAGGACGAAGGGAACACCGGCGACGGGGGCGCCACTCAGCGTGGCGGGCAGGCCGCCTCCGGAGGGGCGGGCAGGACCCTCTCCTCCCAGGACGTGTCGGCGGCAGCCGGACAGTCGGCGAACCAGGACCGGGAAGAGGCCGCGGCACGGCAACAGGGGCGGTCCGAGGAGAAGCAGCGGGACAGCGAGTCTTCCCAACAGGCGGCGCAGGAGGACAAGGGCAGCGCGGCCGGCGGCCAGGAGGAGGACGCCCCGGAGCAGGCTGAAGAACCCGCTGGGGAGCAGGAGCCGCAGAGCGCCGGCGACGAGCGGGAGGAAGCGGCCGCCGACCAGAGTGGTGCCGCCGCTGCCGGGGCCCTGGACAGGAGCGCGGCGGAGCCGGGCGAGAAGGACCGGACCGGCGACCGCGACGTCAGGCGCAACGTAGGCGATCCGGAGAACGAAGAGGACGCCGACGACGAGCCGTTGGGGCTCGAAGCGGAGTTGGCGGACCTGGATGAGGACGACGAGGGGGACGAAGAAGACGAGAAGGACGGCGCGGGAAACTCGGAAGACACCCTGCCCGAAGCCAGCCTTGAGGCAGCCACTACGGCAGCCCGGAATGGGGATCCCTCGAAGTCGCGGGCCGAGCGCCTGGCTGAGAGCGTTCCCGGAGTGTCGTCCGCGACCGGCCAGGAGCAGTCAGCCGCTTCGGCAGGGCCGACGGACGCCGATGCCGCAGGCGCATCCTCCTCCGAACAGGACGACGCCGAAAATCGGTTGCTCCAGGAGCTCCAGCCCGACGAGTCCCTCGAGCAGGAGATCGGCCCCGACCCGGATACGGCCGGGGCGGAGGGCAGCACGTCCTCCGACGGCTCTGGCCCGCAGAGCCCGGACCCGACGGATCGCTTCGACGCCGAGCGGGAGAAGGAGCAGGCCGACGAACGCCGCGACGACGCCCAGGCGAAGCGGCGGGACGAGGCGGCCCGTACTGCCGATGACGCTACGGGCGCGCCCGTCCCCGGGGCCGGTGGCGAGACCGCCCCGCCGGGGCAGCTGGCAAAGGCCGACGAGGACGGCCGTCGTCAATCGGCCAGTACGTCCTCGGGGCCCTCGGCTTCGGGCTCCGCCGGTGGTTCGAGCGCGGCCGGCCGCTCAAGCGGCGCCGGGGACACGGACCGCAAGCCGGCCGGCCCGTCCGGCGGGCAGTCCGGCACGCAAACAGACATCGCACCGGGCACGGAATCCGGATCGGCCACCGGCAAGGACTCGGACACGACAGACGGCGGCACGGCGCCGGGCGGGGGCGGGAAGGCCGAGGAGGACCCTGCGTCCGTCGACGCCCCCGAGGCGAAGGGCGTCAGCGAGGGCAAGGGGCCCGCGACCACGCCAGGCCCCGAGATCGGTCCGGAGAAGGTGTCCACGGCGGGGCCGTCCCGCGGGCCGAAACTCGCCCCGGGCAACGGGCCCACCGCCATGTCTGCCGCGCCGCAGGCCAAGGACAACTCCCCCGCGGCCGACGAGCCCGCGGCGGCGAAGTCTGCGCCGCGTCCGAAAGCGGCGGCGCCCAAGCGGCAGGCGGCCCGTAAGGCGGCCAAGTCCGCACGACGCGGCGGAGGCGGCGGAGGCGGCGGCCGTACGGCTTCGGCTCCGGCACCCGTGCGAGGCGGCCGTCGCGGCGGCGCCTCTTCAGGTCCGGCGAAGCCCAAGAAGGAAGCGCCGGCCCCTGATGTCTCGAAGGCCACCCCCGAGTCGGGGCTGGCCACGGCGTCAACGCTCAAGCCGCACCAGGCTCTGGAGACGCTCCAGGGCGTCAACGGGGCGGTGGGCCGCTCGGTCGACAAGGAGCGGACGGCGCTGCGCAAGGGACCGCCGAAGACGGAACGACCGTCCGGCTCCCCGAAGACGGTGCCGGGCGGCCCGAGGGCCGCGGCTCCCGGGACCTACACCAACGCCAAGGTCTCCCGCACGGACGCGGCCCAGGGCAAGACGCCCGAGATCACCGGCGAGCAGAAGCCGGAAGGTGAGCTTCCCGGCGCCAACATGGACGAGCCCAGTTGGTGGGACATCGCCGTGACGATCGGCGCCCAGCTGCTGGGGAAGCTCCTCAAGGAGCTCCTCCCGCTCGACGATCTGATCGACTCGATCCTGCAGATACCCACCAAGGACGAAGGTCTGCAGGGTGCGCGGGTGGGCGATGCCCCCGGGTTGCCGCTCCAGGACGACTCCGACCCGCAGCGTACGGACGAGCAGGGGCAGAAGCTCGACGAACGGAAGAGCGAACTGCACCAGTCCGGCCGTGCGGACGCCGCCCGGCCGATGGGCGAGGACCAGATCTATCCGGACGTCCCCCGGGAGACGCTGACCGGCAAGGTTCCCGGCGGTGGGAAGGCCGGGAAGGGTGGGGCGGGCAAGGCGTTCGGCAGCGGCGTGCCGATCGAGTCCGCCTCCGCCGTGGCCGAGCACGACCGCGGCCCGCAGATACAGGCGGGCTTCGCCGACGGCCGGCAGAAGATGACGCAGGAGCGCCAGGCCAAGGACGAGAAGGCGAAGGACGACAAGCAGAGGCACGACAAGGACCTGCAGCGGGAAGTCTCCGCCAGCAGCAGGAAGCAGGCCGACGAGCGCGACAAGGGCCAGTCCGCGATCTCCGACTCCCGCGACAAGTGGCGGAAGGAGCAGGACGACAAGGCCGCCGACATCGACGGCAAGAAAGGCAAGAAGTACGAGAAGGTCCGCAAGGACATCACCGACAAGGAGGAGGAGACCGACAAGGACGTCGACAAGCGCACCGAGGACGACAACAAGAAGATCGAGGACGAGCAGACCGGAGCCGAGCAGGAGGCGGAGAAGAAACAGGAAGACGGCAAGAAGGACGCCGACAACTGGCTCGAGGAGGCCATCGAGCGGCTCAAGCAGTGGTTCGAGGACCTCAAGAACGCGATCAAGAGTGTCTTCGAGCGGGCGCGGAAGGCCGTCACCGACCTCATAGAGGACTTCAAGCAGCAGGTCTTCAAGCTCATCGACGACGCGCGCAACTGGGTCATCAAGCAGATCAACGACTTCGCCGACGCCCTGATCGCCCTCGGTGACGAACTGCTCGCCGACTACCCGGCGATGCGCGACAAATGGCGCAACACCATCAACGGCGCTCGCGACTGGGCCGTGCAGAAGGTGAACGAGGCAGCGGACGCGCTCAAGGAGGTCGCCGGGAAGCTGATCGACGGGTTGTGTGGCGCCCTTCTCGCGGGGCTGGACCTGCTGGAGGGCGGGTTGCTTGCCGCCGTCGAGGTCGCCGAGACCGCAACGGTCGGTGCCCTGGAGTTCGGTGCCGCCGTGGTCGAGGGGCTCGGCGAGTGGGCCGCCATCTTCAACGACATCGTCTCCGATCCCGGCGACTGGATCAGCAAGGCGGGGAGCGCTGCCGAGACGGGCTCCAAGGAGTACCTCTTCGACGAGATCAAGACCGCGGTCAGGGCCTGGTTCAACCAGAAGGTCCAGGAGATCGTCGGCATACCGATGGAGGAGTTCCAGGAGCTGATCGAGGGCGGCGTCAGCGTCGACGAAATGGGCCGGATGGCCTGGGAGGAGGCGCTCCCCCAACTGCCGGTCATCATCGGCGTGATGGTCGTCGAGAAGGTCGTCGCCAAGCTGATCCCGGGTGCCGGGTGGGTCATGGCCGTCATCGACGCCCTGAAGACGGCATGGGGAGCGCTGAGCGAAATCCTTGCCGCCTTCGGGCTCTTCATGGACTTCCTGAAGTCGGTCAAGAGCGGCAGTGGAGCGCGGCCCTTCGCCAAGGCTGTCGCGGCAGGGGTCGTGGCCCTGCTGGAGCTGATCTACGAGTTCCTGATCGAAGGCATCGGCAGGTTCATGAGCGGGGTGTCCCGCCGCCTCGGCGACATGCTCAAGAACCTGCGCAAGAAGAAGAACAAGCCGGACCAGCCCGATGCTCCGGGCAAGCCCGGGGACGACAAGCCGGGGACCACCGGCAAACCGGCCCCGACCGACAAGCCCGGTGAGCGCCCGGCCCCCAGGAAGCCTTCCCCGGACAAGTCCTCCCGCCCCAAGCCGGGGCCCCGTCCCGGAAAGCGCCCTTCGCCGGAGAAGAAGCCGCGCCCGGCGCATGCTCCCAAGCCGAAGAAGAAGCGCGACGACGACGAGCGCCGCGAGGACGGCCGCGAGGTCAACGCGGCCCGGCGCCGGACGCAGGACGCGAAGCGGAAGCTGCGCGACGACGACGGCAAGAGCGGCCCCGACAAGCGTCGTGGCCCGGCGCGGGACACGCTGCGCCCGAGGAAGCGGCGCCCCGACACCGACCGTCCCGACAAGCGGAGGCCCGACGACAAACGCCGCCCGGACAGGGAGCGGGACAGGGACGACCGCCGCCGGCAGACCGACGACACCACGAAGAGGCGCCGCCCCGAGTCCCGCACGCGCAGCAAAGTGCGCCGCGCCCGCCAGACCGTCAAGTCGGCCCTCAACAGGGCCCGCCGTGCGGTCCGTCGACTCTTCGGCAAGGGCCGCAAACTCGGCCGCAAGCTGAACAACCGCATACGCCGCCTGAGGGACCAGTGGAGGCGCCGGCTCGACCGCATGCGGCGCAACCGCGACAGGCAGCGGGAACGGCAGCGCGAGCCCGAAGGCCAGAGGGACTACGACCTGCCACGGGTGCGATTCCGGACTGAGGACGGGGAGATGCACACGCTGCTCTTCAACGGCAAGGGCACGAGCGCGTCCCTAACCGTACGGAGCACCCCGCAGGCCATGAGGAGCTTCTTCAGCTACTGGAGCAGGGAGAACGACCTGCTGAAGGAGACTGATCCGGAACGCTGGGCCGATCAGGAGCATGCGCTCAAGAAGGCCAAGGAACAGTACGCAAAGGTGGAAGAGGTGCAGGACGGCCTCCCGAACTCCTCCCGGGAGGATCGATACCGCCCGCACACACGACGCTACGGAACCCCAGTCCATGTCGGAAGTTCAGCGGATCCAGCGTTCAACCTGAAGATCCATGAACTCAAGGAACATATGCAGTATCTGGCCGAACTGCTCGAAGCCCGGCATTCGGCCCATGAGATACCGCCGTTGCCGCCGACCGTTCTGCCCCCGTTCGCAGATGGGCCGCTGGCAGCCGACTTCAAGGCCTCGTACATCAAGAAGAGGACACCCAAAGGCACCGAGATGGGAGAGCGCAACAAAGTTTCCCCAGAGGGTTGGGACACGCTGTCCTTGCAGGCCCGGCGGACAAATTGGGTGCGCATGCACATGCTGCCGGCACGGCTCGGCGGACATGCATCAACCTCGAACCTGGTGCCAGCGCGGAAGCTTCAGAACAACGATGCGGCGAACGAGGTCGAGCACCCCGCAGCGCTCGCGGTCGGGAAGACCGGAGACAACGGAACAACGCTCGGCAGACACAAGCTCCCGGCAAACCTGGAGAGGATGGTCTGGTATGACGTGAACATTACTTACCACTCCGGCCATCCAGGCTTCCCGAGCGCCGTCAAGGTGAGTTGGGGCAGCTACGAGATCAAGAGCGGCCGTTGGGAACGAGACGGCGGCAAGGGCCGATGGCCCGGTTCATTCCCCCCACCGACCGCAGCCGACCTGAACACGTCGGGCCGGCCGGTAAAGGTCAATGTCAACGAAGCCAGTGCGGGTGAGATTAGTCAGGCAACAGGCGTCTCCGACCACTTCGCACAGGCCATCGCGAGAATCGCCAATACCAGGCACATCAAGAATCTCAACGACTTGGTAAAGGCACTCGAAAACGGAGAGGATCTCAACTCCGGCGGCACCGGGACCGCTCCAAATCGAAGGGAACGCGAAGAGGCGATCGATCTGGTGATACTTGCAGCGAAGAAGATCAAGTTCCGGCGTTGAGCTGCCACCACCCGCAAGGAAAATGGACAGAGCATGACCATCCTGACCCCTTACGAGAGCCTCTGGCTCGAAGTCCTCGAAGAGTTGAAAAATTCTCCGGCGATCCATGTCTACAGCGACCTCGAAGAGCCAATCGACGAGCTTCTCGCGGATGCTCGCACGGCAGCCAGCGAAATCGCCGAGGACTACGGGGTCAACCTGGATCCGATGCTCAGCCAGTGCTACCTACGGTTCACCAGGCTCGGCAGTTCCTGGGAAACCACTGAGCAATACCCTCATGTGTCCGGAGAGTTCTCTATTGCGAGCCTTCAGCGGGAACTTGAAGAGCCCCCACCTGAGCTGGGGTGGGTGAACCCATCGGCTGACGACCTTCAACTTCTGTCCGAATTGCGCGCGATCGACGGAACCCCGGACAGTGGCGTGGGCACCCTCGCCGCACTCCGCATTCAGCCCGGGGTGGACAACCCCGAGATCTGGTTCGATCACGGACCGCGTGGCGCCTGGAAGATGGACATCGACTACCGCGGATACCTGGAGGTCCTCCGTGTAACAAAGGGCACCTTCGGCTGGCAGTACCTGTTCACGGACGTGTCACTCCGGAGCGATGACTTCGAAGCCGTTGGCAGACGGTTGGCGGACATGATCAAGGTCTTCCCTGCGCTCTTCCCCGGCCACGACTACGAATCTCTGCGCACGCGCTTGGCCGAGCGCCTCAGGTAGCGAAGGCAGAATCCGGGACCAAACGAATTCAAAGAAGGTGAAGGCAAATTGACTCGCTATGCCGACATCCCCAAGCCCATCCGCTCCGGCATCGTCATCGTCGACCCCGAACGCGGCACCCCCCAGCGCATCATCGTCCTCCAGTTCAACCCCGACACCCTCGAACGCTCCGTCGCCCCCCAGTCCGCCGGTGGAGGCGGTGATGCCGGCGGCGGAGGCAGTGGAGGGGACAGAAACGAGGCCCTCCGGCTCAAGGGCCCCGCGCAGGAGACGTGGAAGTTCACCGCTGAGATCGATGCGACCGATCAGCTCGACGTCGCGGCTCCCGACGGGATTCATCCGCAGCTCGCCGTGCTGGAGATGCTCGTGCAGCCCACCACCGCTCAGCTCCGGGAAGCCTCGCGTCTGTCGCAGAAGGGAACCATCGAGATCAGTCCGATCGAGACGCCGCTCACCCTCTTCACCTGGGGCAGCAAACGCGTCATGCCGGTGCGGCTCACAGAACTCTCCGTCAACGAGTCTGCATTCGACATCAATCTCAATCCGATACGGGCGAGCCTCAGCATCGGGCTGAAGGTGCTGACCGTCAGCGATCTGCCCGCCGGCCACCGCGGGGCCGAGCTCTATCTCGCGCATCTCGCGCAGAAGGAGCAACTCGCCAGGGCCGCGTCCGCCGGGCAGCTCGGGATCCTCGGGCTCAGCGGTACTGGAATCGGGACGGGGAGGTAGACGCACATGGTCGAGCCCTACGAGAGCGCCTGGGACGGGATACCGGGGGCACATCCGTACCCCCGCACCAGCCGGTACCACGACGCCGAGATCGGCGTGCACCGCCTGCCCGACGGCACCGAAGTGCGCTACACCAAGCGGCGGTTGCTGCCACCGCTCGGCGAGGCCGCCGAGGAGACCGCGCCGCACACCGTGAACAGCGGTGAGCGGCTCGACCACCTCGGGCAGCGCTATTTCGGCGACCCCGGCCAGTGGTGGCAGATCGCGGACGCCAACCCCGTTCTCGACCCGGGCGAGCTGACCGCCGAGCCGGGGCGGGAGATCGAGATTCCTTTGCCGGGTGGATTCCATGGCTGATGAGCCAATCGGGAGCGGGCCCATACATCTCACCCTGCGCATGGGGCCCAAGCTCACCCGCCCGGTGCCGGCCGAGGTGACCGAGGCGCTGCTGTCCGCGCAGATCACCATGACCGCCGGTGAACGCAGCGGGTTCCAGCTCGCCTTCGACCTGACCAAGCGGGGGCTGATCACACAGCGGCTGCTGCCCGAGGGATTCTTCGATCCGAAGACCCGGGTCATCGTCATCACCTCGGTCAAGGGGACCCCCACGGTCGTTCTGGACGGCCTGATCGTGCGGCAGGAGGTGGGGGCGAGCAATATCCCGGGCCAGACCACGCTCACCGTCACCGGCGAGGACCTGACCCTGCTCATGGACCTGGAGGAGCGCACCGACCGGTATCCGAATCTGGCTCCTTCGAAGCGCGTCGAGCGGATTCTCCAGAAGTACGCCGACTACGGCATCGACCCCCGGATCTTCCGCGAGCAAGTGCACCAGCCACCCCACGAGCAGCTGCGCGTCGACTACCAGACCGGCACCGATCTGCAGTACGTGAACGAGCTGGCCAGGGCGAACGGTTACACCTTCTACCTCGACCCCGGGCCCCGCCCCGGCCGGTCCACGGCCTTCTGGGGACCCGAGCAGCGCCTCGGTGAGCGCCAGCATGCGCTCAACGTCAACATGGACGTCAACTCCACCGTCGACCAGCTGACTTTCGCGTACGACGGGACAGCGAGCGAGGAGCCGCAGGCGCGCTGGCAGGACCCCCGGACGCGGGACACGCAGCTCCTCCCCCAGCCCGACATCAGCCCGCTGCGCCCGCCGCTGGGCCGCCGCGCCTCGCCCGCCCTCAAGCGGAAGACGCTCTCCGGGACCGCGAAGAAGGCCCTGGAACAGGCCCAGGCCGAGATCCTGGGCCGCGCCGCGACCTCCGCCGACGCGATCTCCGGTTCCGGTCAGCTCGACGTCAACCGGCACGGATACGTGCTGCGGCCGCGCGAGCTGGTCGGAGTGCGCGGGGCGGGCGTGACCTACGACGGCGACTACTACGTCAAGTCCGTCACCCACAATCTGCGCCCCGGCTCGTACCAGCAGAACTTCACGCTCTCCCGCGAGGGCCTGATCGCCCGCGGCAAGACAGTGCGTCCGTAAAGACGTAAGGACCAGGAGAACTTCGCATGGCTGCAGGACCGAACAACCGGTTTCTCGGCAAGTTCCGGGGGCGGGTGATCGACAACAGGGACCCGCTCAGGCTCGGCCGGATCACGGCCCAGGTCCCGGACGTGCTGGGCGACGAGGCCTCCACCTGGGCGCTGCCCTGCCTGCCGTTCACCGGGCGGCAGGCGGGCCAGTACGTCGTCCCGCAGATCGGCGCGGGCGTGTGGCTGGAGTTCGAGCAGGGGGATCCCAGCTTCCCCATCTGGACCGGGAGTTGGTACGGGGACGCCTCCGAGCTGCCGCCACGCGCGGCCGCGGAGCTGCCCGGCTCGCAGCCTGTGGTGATCCAGACGCCGGGCGATCACAAGCTGGTGATGTCGGATGTGCCTGGCGGCACGGGGATTCTGCTCGAGGCCAAGGGCGGGGCGTACATCCAGATCGACGAGAAGGGCGTGACCATCGGCAACGGCAAGGGCGCGTCCATCGTGCTGATCGGGGACGAGGTCAACATCAACGAGGGCCGGCTGATCGTGCCCAAGAAGCGATGAGCGCAAGGACCAATGGAACGGGGAGAATCGTGATGTCCGGGAATCTCGTGAACGGCGGGTCCGCGATCAGTTGCCCGCACGGCGGCCGGGTCGTGCCCGCCTCCGCCCAGTCGTCCGGCGTCCGGATCGACGGCCACCAAGTGCCCACCGCCGCCGACGTCTTCATCGTCAGCGGCTGCCGCCACAGGATCGACGGCGTACCGCATCCGTGCGCCACCGTCCGCTGGACGCCGCACCGCGACAGCGTGCTCGTCGACGGCTCGCCCGTGCTGCTGGACAGCACATCCGCGCTCTGCTTCAGCGCCGCGCTGGTGCCGCAGGGGCCGCCGGTCGTCGCCGCCTCGACACGGGGGGTGTCCTCCCGATGAGGACGACGAGGAGCGACATCGCCTTCCCCTTCCGCACCGACCGGCGGGGACGCACCGCGCATGCCGCCTACGACGAGCATGTGCGCGACCTCATCGAGCAGTTGCTGTTCACCAGCCCCGGCGAGCGCGTGATGCGCCCCGACTTCGGCTGCGGGCTCCTCGATCTGGTCTTCACGCCCAACAGCCCCGAGCTGGCCTCGGCGCTGGAGCTGTCGGTGCAGGCCTCGCTGCAGCGCTGGCTGGGCGAGCTGATCGAGGTGGAGTCCCTGGATGTGGTGAGCGAGGAGAACGTGGTCCGGGTGTATCTGAGCTACGTGGTGCGCTCCACCGCGAGCCGTCGCGACGAGGTGTTCGAGGGGAGCGGCCCGGCATGAGCGGTACGAGCAAGGAGTTGGTCTGCCGTACGGACGGCAGGCGTACGAAGGTACGGGCGGCGCAGCTCGGCGGTGTGGACGCGGTCGAGGTCGGTGACGACGGGCTGACCCTCACCGTCACTTTCCTGGGCAAGGCGCCCCACGGGCTGTGCCCTGAGAACATTCGCATCGACTGCGGCCGCCGGATCACGGACATCGAGGCTGTGGAGCTGTCCGTCGAACGCGAGGAGGATCCGGAGCTCGACGACCGGCTGTACGTCACGCTGGGCCGGATCGGGGACACTCCCCCAGTTACAGCTGGGGGTGCCCCCACGCGCTACCGGCTCTCGGTCGTGGACACGGACCCGTACGGGCGGCCGGGCACCGAGCCCTTCCCCGGCTTCGACCAGCGGTACTTCTCGGCCGAGTTCGAGTTCCGGCCCGACTGCCCCACCCCCTTCGACTGCAAGGACGAGCAACCGGACTGCCCGCCCCCCTACGCTCCCGCGCCGGTCATCGACTACACCGCGCGCGACTACGACACGATCCGGCGCCTCATCCTGGACCGGCTGGCGCTGACCACCCCGGACTGGCTCGAACGCAATGGCGCCGACCTCGGCACGACGCTGGTCGAACTGCTGGCCCACACCGCGGACCGGATCAGCTATCAGCAGGACGCGGTCGCGACGGAGGCGTATCTCGACACGGCACGCCGCCGGGTGTCGGTGCGCCGTCACGTACGGCTCATCGACTATCCGATGCACGACGGTGTCAACGCGCGCGCGTTCGTCGCGGTCGAGACCGTACGGGCGCTGACGCTGGCGCCCGGCACCTTCCGCTTCGCCGCGGTCGACGTCCGTACGCTCGGGCCGCGCGACCGGCCCGAGATCGGCACCGTCATCGACGACCGGGATCTGGCCGTGCTCGACGAGCGTGGCTCGGTGGAGGTGTTCGAGCCGGTCGTCGGGGAAGAGCCGCTGGTGCTGCGCCCCGAGCACAACACCATCCGCTTCTGGACCTGGGGCGACGAGGTGTGCTCGCTACCCAAGGGGGCCACCGCGGCGACGCTGCGGGACGCCTGGGCGGACGAGGAGTGCGCCGCCAGAACGCTGGAACTGTCCCCCGGCGATCTGCTGCTGATCGAGGAGGTGCGAGGGGCGCGGTCCGGCACGCCGGGCGACGCCGACCCGGCACACCGACAGGCCGTACGCCTCACGTCCGTCACCCCGGCCGTGGACCGGCTGACCGACCAGCCGGTCCTGGAGGTCACCTGGGCGCCGGAGGATGCGCTCGCCTTTCCCGTCTGCCTGTCGACACGTGGCGGTCCGGACTGCGGGCCCGTGGAGGATGTGAGCGTGGCGCGCGGCAATGTCGCGCTCGTCGATCACGGCCGGTCACTGACGTGTCGCGGCTCCGCGCCGGAGACGGTCACCGTGCCGCCCGCGCCGGCTGTCCTCGGGTCCTGCGATCCGTCCGGCTTCGGCTGCTGGGACCGCGACGAAGGGAATCCTACGGCGGATCTGATCAACTCCCTCCTGGAACGGACCCGTTGCGGAGAGCTGCTGACCGCCGATCAGATACGGGAGCTGTTCAGCGTCGTCGGCGAGGACGCGACCGGGCGCGCCGGTCTCGGTCTGGAACTCGCGGGCCGGCGACGCGAGAAGGTCGTGCCGGGCACCGCGTACGCCCAGGCCGAGGCGCTTGAGACGCTGCTGGCGCAGGTCGTCTACCCGGGCATCCCCCCGCGCCTCCGCCCGGTGCTGCAGCGCTCCCCCGTCGTCCAGTCCGTGCCGTTCCCTCAGCCGCGCCATGTGTCGGCCGGGCAGGCCGTGCGGCTTGCGGCCATTGCGGGCCGGGTCCGGCAGCGGCTGGTGGAGTTGTGGCGCAGCGCCCGCGACTGCGACGGTCTCACCGAGGCGGAGATCGCCGAGCTGACCGTGCTGTTCGGGCTGCGGGTGCTGGAGCGCCTTGAGCTGCGCCGCCATCCGGTACGTGCGCTGCGGGAGTTGCTGCACCGCAGCGAACGGCTGCTGGCCGCGAAGCTGCGCCGGATCCAGGTGCTGAGTGCCCGGGCCCGGGCGGGCACGGTACTCGACGACAGTGTCGCCTGGGAGATCACGCACACCTGGGGCCCAAAGTACGCGGCCGGCCTCGACCCGGACGAGCCGGTGCTGAGGGGGCCTGCCGCCGCCCTCGTACAGGATCCGCGGGCAGCGCTGCCCGCGGTGACGGTCGCGGACGGCGACGAGCACTGGACGCCGAAGCGGGATCTGCTCGACTCCGGTTCGCGCGAGCGGCACTTCGTCGGCGAGTTGGAGGACGACGGGCGGATCGCGCTGCGGTTCGGGGATGGGCGGCACGGGGCCCGTCCGCAGCCGGGCGCCCGGCTTGAGCTGCACTACCGGCTCGGCGGCGGCACAGCCGGCAACGTGGGCGCGGAGGCCATCAACCACCTCGTCCTGTGCCGTGATCCGGAGGCTTCGGACGCCGGGGACCCGATGCCCGTCGCGGGGGTGCGCAATCCGCTGCCCGCCGTCGGCGGCACCGAGCCCGAACCGATCGAGCAGGTACGCCAGTTGGCCCCGCTCGACCTCAAGCGCACCCGGCTGCGGGCCGTCACCGCCGACGACTACGCGGCGCTGGCGTCGAAGCTGCCGGGGGTGCAGCGGGCGGCCGCCGAGATCCGCTGGACCGGCAGTGTGCAGGAGGTGCATGTCGCCGTCGACGCACAGGCCACGGGGGATCCCTCCCCGGAGCTGCTCGACTCGGTGTCGTACGCGCTGGAGAGCTACCGCCGGATCGGCCACGACCTGGTGGTTGGACCGGCCAGATCGGTGCCGCTGGACATCGCACTCACGGTGTGTGCCGCGCCCGGCCATCAGCACGGCCAGATCCTCGCCGAGCTGTACCGGCTGCTGGGCAGCCGTCGGCTGTCCGGCGGACGGATCGGCTTCTTCCACCCCGACGCGCTCAGCTTCGGCGAACCGGTGCGGCTCAGCCGTCTGGTGGCCGTGGCTGCGGCCGTCCAAGGCGTGGAGAGCGTGACTGTGACCCGGCTTCGCCGGCTCTTTCACGAGGACCCCGCCGACGACACACACGACAACGGCACAGACGACACCGCACTGGAGGCAGGCGTGCTGCGGCTCGGCCCGCTGGAAATCGCGCGTTGCGACAACGACCCCGACCGGCCGGAGCTCGGCCGGCTGTCGATCGAGCTCGGCGGAGGTGCCCGATGAGCGGCTCCTGCGGTTGCGGCTGCGGTGGACACGACGAACGCCACGCGCCCGAGGCCCTGTACAACCCGCCGGGCCGCACCGCCCTGGACTACCGGGTGGGAGAGTACGGATCGTTCCTGGCGGCCATGCTCGACCGGCTCGCATCCCCCGCCTATCCGGCGCTGCGCGGGCTGACCGTCCGCACCCCGGACGATCCGGTGATCGGACTGCTCGACTCCTGGGCGGTCGTCGGCGACCTGCTCACCTTCCACTCCGAGCGCATCGCCGACGAGGGCTATCTGCGCACTGCCAACGAGCACCGCTCGCTGGCCCTGCTCGGGCGCCTTGTGGGGCACCGGCCGCGGCCCGGTATCGCCGCCGACACCCATCTCGCGTACACGCTGGACCGGGATCCACGGGCCGAGGACGTACCGGTGCTGATCCCGCGCGGCGCGCGCAGCAACAGCGTGCCCACCACCTCCGACGAGGAGTCGCAGGCCTTCGAGACCAGCGAGGACCTCGTCGCCCGCTGGGCGTGGAACGAGCTGGCGGTCCGCCGGCGCCGGCCGGCGCTGCTCACCCCGGACGATCTGCGCAAGCAGTCCGAGATCTTCGTCTCCGGGACCGGTACGTCCCCGCAGACGGGGGACAAACTGCTCTTCGTCTTCGGAGCGGACAAGGACGCGGCCGGACAGCGGCTGCTGCTGCCCGTCGCACGGGTCCGGATCGACCGGGACGACGATGTGACGGCGATCGGACTGCCGCAGTCCGCGCCGCCGTCGCTGACCGAGCTGGTGACGGAGCTGCGCGAGTGGATCACCGAGGACGAGCGGGAGGTCGAGGAGGGCGAGCCCGCCCCCGACAACCCCAATCCGCGTCCTGTCAGCCGGTTCATCGAGGCCTTCGACACGCAGGTGCTTGCGCCGCTGCGCGCCGATCTGGACGGAATCAAGACGCCCACGCAGTTCGCCAGGCGGCTCGTCGATCCGCATGAGCGGCTCGCCGAGGCGCAGGCGATCGCCGCCGCGTACGAGGAAGTGGCCGGCTGGTTCGAGCAGTTGGAGGCCGTGGTCGGCGAGCTGATGGAGCGCGCGGCGGATCTGGAACCCTCCCGCCCACAAACACCGGCGGTCGTGTCCGAGTCTCCTGCCATGGTGGCGCTCGGCGCCGTACTTCCGGCGTTGCGCACCCGCGTCGTGCGGCCGCCGTCGGGCGCACGCACGCTGTCGCACGATCCGGGCCGGTACTTCGCGGCGGGCTCCGATCTGGGCGCGCAGCTGCTGTCCGCGCTCGACCCGCGGGGCGCGGACGGGATGTACGCGGCGTGGCGGCAGGCCGCCCCGGCCGTGCCCGCGCTGCTGCGCGAGCTGCAGGCGATGCGGGTGACCGCCGCTCCGTTCGGGGCGACGGCGCCGCTCAAGCCCGTACAGGACGACCGCGGGCGGGTCGTCCGGCAGACGGACTGGCCGCTCTCCGGATCAGCTCTGACGGCCATGCGGGTCGTGTACGACACGGCGGGCCGCGTTCCGGTACGCGCCGAGTTCCAGCACATCGAGACCGGATCCTCGGTTCAGCGGTCGGAGAACCTGCCCGCCGAGACGAGCTTCGGCCTGGGTCCCGGACGGGTCGTGCTGCAGACCCGCGTGGGCCAGGACCACGATCTGAGCTGGCTGACCAGGCGTCCTGCAGACTCTCAGGAGCCCGGTGTAACCGCCCAGTTCACGTCCGGGCTGCCCGAGCGGTCCCTGTTCGTGTCCCGGCCCGCCGACGACGGGCGGGTACATGTGGCCGTGCACAACGGCGAACCGCTCAACTGGCTGCTGGCCCCCGGCGACCACAAGCAGGTCACGCACGGCGGGTTCGAGGTGACCGTGCGGTACACAGTCGGCAGCGAGCCGGCGAATGTCGAGGTCGGCATCACCACCGTGCCGGAGCAGGCGAACCGTCATGTCCTGGCGCTGGACTCCGTGCAGGACGGCATCACCGTCGGCAGCTGGGTCGCGATCGAGCGTCCCCGCAAGGGTGCCGAGGGCCCGGACGGGATTCCCGGCGACAAGAAGCTCGCGTTCGTGACCACTCGCGTCACCGCCGTACGCACCGCCGCGTACACCAACTACGGGATCACAGGCCGCGGCACCGAGCTCACCCTCGCCGACCCGTGGCTGGACGAGCACGACGTGCTGCTCTCGACCATCCGGGACGCCACCGTGCATGCGGGCGGCGAGGCGCTGCGACTGGCCGAAGAGCCGCTCGGCGAGGATGTGCACGGCAATGAGCTCGAACTGGCCGAGCTGTACGACGGGTTGCGGCCCGGCCGTCATCTGGTGGTGTCGGGCGAGCGCACCGACATCCCGAACACGGCCGGTGTGCGCGGCACCGAACTGGCCGTGATCGCCGCGGTGGAGCAGCAGCTTGACCCGCGGCTGCCCGGTGACCATGTCCATACGAAGCTGACGCTCACGACGGATCTGGCCTACCGCTACCGCCGTGACACGGTCCGCGTCCAGGGCAATGTGGTCCCGGCGACGCACGGCGAGAGCCGCGACGAACCGATCGGCAGCGGTGACGCCGACCGGCCCAACCAGACGTTCACGCTCTGGCAATCGCCGCTGACCTGGCTGCCCGCCGACAATCCTCCCCCAGCCTCCGGCCGGGGGTACCCCCATCTCGCTTCGCTCGGCGCGACGCCCACATTGGAGGTGCGCGTCGACGGGCTGCTGTGGCACGAGGTGGACAGTCTGGCCGGGCGTGGGCCGCGCGACCGGGTCTATGTGTCCGGGACGGCCGGGGACGGGCGCACGACCGTTACCTTCGGCGACGGGGTGCACGGCGCGAGGCTGCCCACCGGGCAGGAGAACGTCCGGGCCCGGTACCGCTTCGGCACCGGCAAGGCCGCAAACGTGCGCGCCGACCGCATCACCCAGGCGATCACCCGGCCGCTGGGCGTCACCGCCGTCACCAATCCGCAGCCCGCGAGCGGCGGCGCGGACGCCGACGGTCCGGGTCTTACCCGGCGCACGATCCCGCTCGCGGTCTCCGCGCTCGACCGGCTCGTGTCAGTCACGGACTACGAGGACTTCGCACGCTCGCGAGCCGGCATCGGACGGGCGGCAGCCCGCGAGATCTTCGACGGCCGGCGGCGGGTGCTGCATGTGACGGTCGCCGGGGTGGATGACATCCCGATCGCCGACGACTCCGCGGTGCTGCGCGCGCTGCGTTCCTCGCTGGCCGAGTACGGCGACTCACGGCTGCCGGTCCGCGTCGACGTGCGCGAGCTGGTGCTGCTGCTGCTCGCGGCGAAGGTGAAGGTCGCCCGCGACCACACCTGGACTGTGGTCGAGCCGCGGCTGCGGCAGGCGCTGCTGCGTGAATTTGGCAGCGGGCGGCGCGAGTTGGGCCGTCCGGCACGGCTGTCCGAGGTGCTGGCGACTGCCCACAAGGTGCCCGGCGTCGACTACGTGGACGTGGACGTGTTCACCGGAGTGCCGGCGTCCGTCACGCCCGATGAGCTGACGTACCTCGGGGAACAGCTTGCCGAGCCCCGTACGGCGGTCGGGTCCAGGCTCGCCCAGTACGACGAGGACGTGCACCGCGTCACAGCCGATGGCGGTCAGACGCTCACCCACATCGCCGCCCGGTACGGCATCCCGCTCGGCGAACTGCTACGGCTGAACCCGGACATCACCGATACCCGGCGGCTCGAGAAGGGCCGGGCGGTGTTCGTCTTCCGCGGTATCCGGCCCGCGCAGCTCACCCTGCTCACCCCGCATGTCGCGGACACGCTGATTCTTACGGAGGTCACCGCATGACGAGGGAACCGGACGGGCTCGCGGAGCTGCTCCCGCAGTGGCACCGCCTGCGGGACGCCGAGGGCGGGGAGCCGCTGCGCGCCCTGCTCGCGGTGATCGCCGAGCAGGTCGACCGGGTGCGGGACGGGGTCGAGCAGAGTTACGAGGACTGGTTCGTGGAGACCGCGGCTGAGTGGGTGCTGCCGTATCTCGGCGATCTGGTCGGCTACACCCCGCTGCCGGGCTACGCGCGGGTGCAGGCGAAGGGCCTTGAGGGCGCGGACGGGAACGATTCACGCAACCGCCTCGCCGAGGCCCTGGCACCGCGCCGCGATGTGGCCGCCACGGTCGCGGGCCGGCGGCGCAAGGGCACCCTCGCCCTGCTGGAGGAGCTGGCAGGGGACATCGCCGGATGGCCTTCGCGGGCCGTGGAGTTCTCCCGGCTCGTCTCCCACCAGCAGCCGGTGAAGCTGTACGGATCGGGCACTGAGGCAGCCAACGCGCGTCGGCGGGACCGGGGCAGGCTCGTGGACGTACGTGAGGGGGCGGTGCTCGATCTGGCGGGCGGGCCGTTCGGCGCGGTCGCGCAGTCGGTGAATGTGCGGCGGGCGGGCTCGGCGCGCACGCAGGGCGGCTACTCCCCGGCGGGGGTTGGACTGTTCGTCTGGCGGCTGAAGCCGTACCACGTGACCGAGGCGCCGGCGTACTGCGTCGACCGGGCCCGTAACCTCTACACCTTCTCGATTCTGGGCAATGACACGCCTCTGGTGACCAAGCCGGTGCCGGAGCCGTCCACCACTCATATCGCGACGATCGACAATGTGCCCGCGTACATCAGGCGCAGGCAGCTCGCCGAGCGGCTCGCGGACTACTACGGGCCGGGCAAGAGCTTCACGATCTGGCGCGACGGGCAGGACGAGCCGGTGCCGCTGTCCGACGTTGTGGTGGCGGATCTGACGGACTGGCGCTACCGCCCGGGGCGCGGGCAGGTGGCCGTCGACCCGGCGCTCGGCCGGATCGCCTTCGGGTCGCGGTCGGCGCCGCGGCAGGGCGTGTGGGTCACCTACCACTACGCGTTCGCGGACGACACGGGCGGCGGCGAGTACCCCCGCGAGCGTGAGACGCCGACGGCCGCGACGGTCTACCGGGTCGGCCCAGGTCAGACGTACCAGCGGATCATGGACGCGTACAACGACTGGCGGGGCGAGAGGCGGTCGGGGCGCTGTGGCCCCGACGGCATCATCGAGATCACGCACAGCGGCGCCTACCAGGAGCAGCTGGACTTCGATCTGGACCCGGGCGACCGCCTGGAGTTGCGCGCGGCCGAGGGCACCCGGCCGGTCATCCGGCTCCTCGACTGGTACAGCAACAGGCCCGACGCGCTCAATATCCGTGCCCAGGAGGAGGGTGAGGGCGATGCCCCGCGGATCGTGCTCGACGGTCTGCTGATCACCGGTCGCGGGCTCAACGTCACCGGTCCTGTGGGCGCGGTCGTGCTGCGGCACTGCACGCTCGTGCCGGGCTGGTCGCTGGAGCCCGAGTGCGAGCCGCACTCCCCCGAGGAGCCGAGCCTGGTCCTGGACCGGACCACCGCGTGCGTGTCCGTCGACCGCAGCATCCTCGGCACGATCGAGGTGATCGGCGACGAGGTGAACCACGACCCGCTGTCCATCCACATCCGGGACAGCATCCTGGACGCCACCGGCCACGACCGGGCGGCTCTGTCCGCCCCGGACTGCCGCCACGCCCACGCCGTGCTGCACGCGCACCGCATCACCGTCATCGGCGAGGTCCACACCCACGCCGTGGAGATCGCAGGGAACAGCATCTTCACCGGGCGGCTGCACGTGGCCCGGCGGGGCATCGGCTGTGTGCGGTTCTCGTACGTGCCTCCTGGCTCCCGCACTCCTCGCCGCCACCGCTGCCAGCCGGACCTGGTGGGCAAGGAGAACGCGCCACTGGTCCGGCCGCTGTTCACCAGCGAGCGGTACGGCACGCCCGCGTACGGACAACTGGCCGCGGGCTGCGCCGAGGAGATCCGGCGCGGCGCCGAGGACGGCGCCGAGATGGGCGCCTTCCACGACCTCTACCAGCCGCAGCGCGAGGACAGCCTGCGGGCCCGGCTCGCCGAGTACACCCCGGCCGGTACCGACGCCGGGATCATCGCGGTCACCTGATCCCCGTCACCCGACACGACTTCTCACCGACTGCCGAACTTCCGAGGGGGACCCCTTCCCATGCACGCTGACATCTCCCGCATCACCTTCCGGCCGGACCGGCGCTACTCGGCGGTGATCGCACAGCAGGGCCGTGTCCAGCTCGACGCCGACGCCAACGAGCAGACCGCGATCCAGCTGGTGCAGGCACGTACCACCGCCGCCGATCTGATCGGGCAGCACGGCGGCCCGCGCGGCGCGACCGGCTTCGAACTGCACTTCCTGGGCGGCAGCCGGGAACTCGACGATCTGTCCATCGGCGGCGGCCGCTACTACGTGGACGGCATCCTGCTGGACGCGACGCGCCTGCAGCCCGGCATCCCGGTCGTCGACGACGGGCACAGCGCCGAGGAGGGCGAGAAGGACGCGCCCGCGGCCACACAGCCGCCGGTCACCTGGACATACTGGGACCAGCCGGACGGCCACCGGGACCCGGAGCGCCCCGGCGACCGTTTGCCGTCCCAATTCCCGTATCTGGCCTATCTGAAGGTGTGGGAGCGCTCGGTCACCGCGGCCGAGGACCCGCTGCTGCGCGAGGTGGCGCTGGGTTCGGCGATGCCCGACACCGCGGCCCGGCTGAAGGTCGTCTGGCAGGTACTGCCGCTGCCGGGCTCACAGCTGGAGCTGGAGGACGGCGCGACGAAGGACCAGGTACGGGCGGCGTTCGCGAAGTGGACGGCTGCGCAGGCGCCGAGCGCGCGGATGGCGGCGCGCAGCGAGCGCCCCGAGCATGCGGACGAGGACCCGTGCCTGGTGACGCCGGATGCCCGCTACCGGGGCCAGGAGAACCAGATGTACCGGGTGGAGATCCACGAGGGCGGCGCGGCCAAGGACGCGACCTTCAAGTGGTCGCGGGAGAACGGCTCGGTGACCTTCCCGGTGGACGAAATCGATGGCACATGGGTGGAGTTGGCGTCCCTGGGCAGCGACGACAAGCTCGATCTGAACGTCGGTGACTGGGTCGAGTTCGTGGACACCGCCTACATCAACCGCGGCGAGCCGCTGCCGCTGCTGCGGGTCGAAGAGGTCGATCTGCCGGGACGCCGCGTGCGGCTGTCGGGCGAGCCGGACCCGGCGGTCGGGCGCCGTCCGGAGCTGCACCCGTTCCTGCGGCGCTGGGACCACCGGTCGGCTTCCCGGAGCGGTTCGAGCCGTACGAAGCAGGGCGCCCCGAAGCTGCGGGGCGGCGCGCTGCGGATCGAGGAGGGTGGCTGGCTGCCGCTGGAGGACGGCGTGTTCGTGTACTTCGAGCCGGGCAGGACGTACCGTCCTGGCGACTACTGGACGGCCCCGGCGCGTACGGCGACGGGCAATGTCGAGTGGCCGACGGACGCGGCACGCCGGCCGCTGCTGCAGGCCCCGGCCGGGAATCAGGTCCACTACGCACCGCTGGCCTGGGTGCTGGGCGAGGGCTCGGTGGCGGATCTGCGGCTGGCGTTCGGGCCGCTGGCGACCGCCATCCCGGCCGCCGACGCACAGACGCTGGAGGCGGAGGCCACGTTCGAGGCGGAGGCCGCGGCCGCCGAGGGCGCGGCGCCGGACGGTTCCGGCTCGCAGCCGGCGGAGCAGCACGACGAAGCACTGCCCGAGAACTGACGTACCACCTGGGAAGGAGCACCACGATGGCAACACCTCTGTCCGCCTCCAAACTGCTCAAGGTCCTGCGTGACGAAGGGCTGCAGGTCGTCGAGCACCGGAGCTGGCGCACGCACAACCGCAATCACAAGGGCCCCTGGGGGCCCATGCACGGGGTGATGATCCATCACACCGTGACCTCGGGCACCCAGAACTCCGTGGACCTCTGCTACAACGGCCACTCCAGCCTGCCGGGGCCGCTGTGCCACGGGGTGATTGCCAAGGACGGCACGGTCCACATGGTCGGCAACGGCCGGGCCAACCACGCCGGACTCGGCGACGACGACGTCCTGCGCGCGGTGATCAACGAGACGGCGCTGCCCGCCGACAACGAGGCCAACACCGACGGCAACCGGTATTTCTACGGCTTCGAGTGCGTCAACCTCGGCAACGGCAAGGACCCGTGGCCGGCGGCTCAGCTGGAGGCGATCGAGAGGGCCTCGGCGGCGATCTGCCGGGCGCACGGCTGGTCGTATCGCTCGGTGATCGGCCACAAGGAGTGGCAGCCGGGGAAGATCGACCCGCGCGGGTTCACGATGGACTCGATGCGCGCGCGGATCAAGGCACGGCTCGGCGGCAAGCCGGACGGCCCGGCCAAGCCGCCCGCACCCAAGCCCCCGGCGAAGTACGAGCCGTTCCCCGGCGCCGCGTTCTTCGCGCCGGGCCGGCGCAGCCCGATCATCACTGCGATGGGAAAGCGGCTGGTGGCGGAGGGCTGCGGCCGGTACGAAGTGGGGCCGAGCCCGGACTGGTCGGAGGCCGACCGCAAGTCGTACGCCGCATGGCAGCGCAAGCTGGGCTTCACAGGCAGCGACGCGGACGGCATTCCCGGAAAGTCGAGCTGGGACAGACTCAGGGTGCCCAACGTGTGACGTGCTCGGTGTGTCGCCGGCCCGGCGGCCCTGTCAGTGGACGAGGGGCCGCCGGGCCGGTGCGTGCCCTGTAGCGTTTCACTCACAGGGCAGTGGAGGGCAGATGAGCAAGGGTGCGACAGCGGTCATCGGGGCCGACGAGGTACGTGAGGCCCTCCCCATGGTCGCCGCGATCGCCGCCGTCCAGGATGCGCTGTGCGAGGGACTCGACCCGGAGACCGACCCGGCCCGCTGTGTGGTTCCGGTCGACCATGGACAGCTGCTGCTGATGCCCTCGCACTCCCGCCGCTACGCGGGCGTCAAGATCGCCACGGTGGCGCCGGGCAACCCCGCGCTCGGACTCCCCCGCATTCAGGGCACCTACCTGCTGCTGGACGCCGAGACGCTCAGCCCGCTGGCCGTGCTGGACGGTGTCGCGCTGACCGCCATCCGTACCGCGGCGGTCTCGGCGGCCGCGGCCGACCTGCTCGCCGTGCCGGGGGCCGAGCGCCTGGTCGTCTTCGGCACCGGCCCTCAGGCGCACAGCCATGTCGAGGCGCTGCGCGCCGTTCGCCCGATCCGGCACATCACGGTCGTCGGCCGCGATCTCGACCGTCTCGCCTCCTTCCTTCAGCAGTACGGGGATTCGGGGCAGGATTCGGCACCGGTGGTCGAGGCGGGTACGGCGAACGCGGTGGCGCAGGCCGATCTGGTGGCCTGCTGCACCACGGCCCGTACTCCCCTGTTCGACGGATCGGCGCTGCCCGCGCATGCGACGGTCGTCGCCGCCGGCTCCCACGAGCCGCAGGCGCGCGAGGTCGACGACGAGACGGTGCGCCGCTCGACGGTGGTGGTCGAGGCGCGCGCCGCGGCGCTGCGCGAGGCCGGCGACATCATCCTCGCCGTCCAGTCGGGTGCCCTGGATCCTGAGTCCCTTGTGAGTCTCGCGGAACTCGCCCGGGGCACGGCCGAGGCCGACGTCTCCCGGCCCCGGCTGTTCAAGAGCGTCGGCATGGCCTGGGAGGACCTGGTCGTCGCCGGGGTCGCGTACGAGGCCCGCTGAGGCTGGGGGAGTTCACTCGCTGCGTGGCGCCGTGCAGTCCTTCGGAGTCGGGCTGCCGGTCGGCCAGGCGAGGCCGACGAAGCGGATGCGTCCCGGGATGTCCGGGGCGAGCTCCACGACGGAGACGGCCTTGTTGTACGGGTTTCCGTAGTTGTCCAGGCAGATCCAGCCGCTCGCGCCCTCCACCTTGCCCATGCCGTGCAGCCGCAGCCAGGAGTCGCTGATGCGGGCGAGCGCGGGGATGACCGGGTCGCCGTCGTCGCGCATCCTGATGGCGGTGATCGCGGTGAGGCCGGCGTCGTAGAAGGTGATGGTGCGCGAGTCGGTCAGCTCCACCCGGCCGATGTCGCCGACCGCCGGGTCGGCGGAGAGCGCTTCGAGCGTACGGAAGGCCGCCGCGGAGCCGCCCGTGGCGGGTGCCTCGGCTCCTGTCCAGGCATCGGGGTGGGTGACGGCCGCGTACTGCAGGGTCACGCCCTTGCCGAAGGCGCCCCAGTCGAGCCGCGTGTCGGAGGAGAGGGTGGAGGCTCCGGATCCGGTGATGACCGTGTACTTCTTCTCGGTGCAGCCGCGGTTGCCGAGTTCGTTGATGAACTGCCGCAGCTGCACGGGCCGCCCGGCGAAGTAGATGAACTGGGCGGAGGAGGTGCAGATGGTGTCGACCATCTGGTCGAACGCGTTGGCTGTGGTGCCTTCCTCATGGAATTCGTCGGGCGCGCGGTACTGCTCGGGGGCACGCGGTGAGCCCTTGGTCCGGTCGGCGAAGGCGCGCTTGAGGGCGTCCACATAGTTGTCACCGGTGCGAACGTCCTCGACGACCAAGGTGTTCTCGGGCTTGATGCCCTTGTTGTAGTGGGACAGCGCGGCTGCCTGGTCGCTGGTGGTGGGGACGACGCGGGCGAGGCCCGGGTATGCGTTGGGGTTCTGCTTGCTGTTACCGGAGTCGTCGGCGGTGATGGGACCGCCGACGACGGGGATGTGCCGCTCGTTCGTCAGATAGGCGATGGCCTGCTGCGTGCTGGTGGTGCTGACATCGAATCCGATCACCGCGCGCAGGTTCGCGCTGCCGCTCTCGGAGAGGGAGCCGAGCTGTTCGGCGACCGGACGCCAATGGGTGTGGTTGCGGCCGGGGTTGGCGAGCAGCAGCCGGATAGCGGGCTTCTTGCCGTTGGACTCGTGGTTGGCCCGGTACTGCGCGAGGTAGGCGCCCTGCAACTCGTGCAGCGTCTTGTCCTGCTCGAAGGCCTGGGTGGGCGCCATCGGCAGCATGACGGCGATGGATACGTACGGCTCACCCTGGATCCGCTCGTTCTCGGCCCTGATCCGGGCGCTGACCTCTGTGAGGTTGGGGGCGAAGGCGAAACTGCCGTCGGTCACTCCGGTGCATTCCTGCTCGCCGTCCGGTCCACGTCGCTCGACGCCCTTCCCGCAGGACGGGTCGGGGCCGAAGAACGCGTAGCCGGTCCACGCGGCGGCGGTGAGCACCACCAGGGTGACGAAGAGGACGGCAGCCTTGGTGAGCGGGCCGCCGGGGAGTCTCCTGATGAAGGACGTCATGACGGGGAGCCTTCCGAGATCGGGAGGTCGGGAGCCTGGACGCCGGCCCTGAGGCGGGCGGGCCATGCGGCGGAGGCTGTGCGGTAGGCGGCGTGGGCGGCCCTGTTGCCGTAGAGCGTCTCCAGCGCGATGCGCACGCTGGTCAGATCGTCCTCGCGCGGTGCGAGGGTGAGCGGGTCGGACAGCCGCCACAGGATGGGGACGAGGCTGTTCACCGCGTCGTGGTGCGGTCCTGGTCCTTGGCTGCCGCAGGCCGTGCACGAGAACGGACCGGCGGCGTCCGGCGGCCTGTAGTCCTCGCGCGGATGAGGTGCGGAGCAGATCTGGTTGAGCGCCGCCAGCCACTGCGGCGGGGGCGTGGCGGTGAACCGGTGGTGGAGCCCGCACACGACTTCGTCCACCCGCCCGAGCGCGAGGCTGTGATGGAGATACGTGGTGCCACTCGGGTCGCACAGCGAGCGCAGGCGCAGATGGGTGTCCCGCCATCGGTCGTGTGATGTGGTGGCCGCCAGCCGGTGGCGCAGCAGCATGTCGAGGGCCCGGTCGCCGTCCAGGCAGGCGCGGGTGCGGTAGTCGTCGGCCTCGCGGACGCGGGCGGCGACGAGGTCTTCGGAGTGGTCCTCGGGGTGGGCGAAGCTCCACAGGCCGCGCCGGGTGTCCTCGTCGACCGCGGCGGACAGCAGCACGAGGCGGTCGCGCATCGCGGGCTGCGGCAGCAGTTTGGCGAGGAGGTCGGGGGCTGCCGCGTCCAGTAACTCCCGGGTGCCTATGGCGCCGACCTCCTGGACCCGGCGTATCGCGGCGTCGGCGAGCGTACGGGCGCTGGCCGGGCGGCCTCCGCTGTAGCGGGCGACGAGCCGGGGCAGATGCTCGGGGTAGTCGACTGCGCCGAGCATCTGGCCGATGTGTCCGTGCTCGATGGCCGGGATACGGAGCACGAGCGGGCGGCTCGCGGGGGTGGCGACGCCGGCGACCTCACTCAGCAGCGGGTACTGCTCGCCCTTACCGAGCCATGTCGCGATCACAACGGGCCGGGTGGGGTCCTTCATGCTCGGGGCGTAGCCGGGTTCGAGCAGCCCGGCGAAGGTCTGGCCGACATCGGTGTGCGCATTGTCGAGGAGCATCAGCGGGCGTGGCTTCTTGTTGAGCCGCCTCAGCCGGCCGTAGTTGCCGTCAATGTCGTCGAGGAGGGCCGCGACGAGGTGTTCCTCGGCGGTGCGCCGCCGGTCGTCCAGCCGCCGGAAGCCGCGTGCGAACTGGAACAGCCGCTGCAGCGAGTCCCCTTGATAGCCCTGGGACGGGTGCAGCCGGTCGCCCCACCAGGCCAGCGCGCCGCGGTCCGGCTCGCCCTTGAGGAGCTGGATGCGGGCGGTGTCCAGGACGATACCGGCGATGCCCGAGAGGCCGGGCACGACCGCCAGCACCTGCGGCAGGTTCTGGGAGACGACGTCGAACCACTGGCCCAGGCTCTCGCGGCGGCGCTTCACATCCGGGTCCTCGGCTGTGATGAAGTCCCGCAGATCCGCTTCGGCGCGCCGCAGGTCGGCGGGCCTCACATCAGCTTCGACGCTGTTCAGCGGCCGCCAGGCGGTCACCACCAGCAGGCCGAGCGAAAGCCTCGGAAAGGCCATGGGTTTGCCGAAATGCCGTACGTCCAGGCCGAGTTTGTAGGCGAGGAGATACAGCAGATGCGTGATGTGCGAGGCGTTCGGCACCTCGTCGTCGCTGAGTTCGGCGACGCCCGGCTCGCCGAATCCGGGCGCTGCGAGGTCCACGCGCGCCAGCGGGACGCGCCCGTTGTACGCGTCGTGCACCGCGTTCAGCAGCGCGGTCTTGCCGCTGCCGCGCCCGCCGACGAGATGGACGAGGGGCGCGCCCCTCGGATAGGCGAACGGGATCTGGTACCCGTCGCTCTGGTGCAGGCCGACCAGCCGGGGCACAAAGCCTTCGTGCAGCGCCCCCTGGCCGTAGAGTCTCCCGTCCACTGCGCTCCCCCGTCTCCTGGTTGCCGGCAGGTTCACTGAGATCAACTGCCCGAGCACAGAGGGAATTTACCCGACCCGGGGCCGCCGGGGCGGGTGTTGAGAATGCCCGGGGCAACGACTTCGACCAGGAATGTGACTCGCCGTCAGCCAGGCCTGCTCGCTCGCGTCGAGCAGGTCGGCGATCAGGTCGGCGGGCGGCAGCGGACCATGATCGCCGCTGACCCGCAGCGCCAACCCCGCGGCGAGGTGTCCGACCCGCGAACGGGCCCTCAGCCGCAGGCGGGCTCTTCCGCCCCGGCGGACCGTATGCCGTCGAGGTTGGCCTCCACCCAGGCACGCAGCTGACCCAGCGGCTGCGCAACGCCTCTCCCCAACTCCGTCAGTTCGTACTCGACATGCAGCGGTACGGCCGGATAGACCGTGCGGTCGACGAATCCATGGGCCTCCAGCCGGCGCAGCGTATTGGTCAGCACCTTGGGGCTCACACCCTGGAGCCGCCGTTGCAGCGAGCCGAAGCGATGCGGGCCTTCCTCCAGCGCCCCGATCGCCAGCGCCGACCACTTGCCGGCCAGCACGTCGAGTACGTCGCGGCACGGACACTGCGCTTCGTACACATCGTGCTCACCATGCTCGCCGGTGGTACACGCAACGGCCATGAGAAGTTGCCTCCGGAACGACTGGGACCTCAATACTTTCCCATCGATAGTAGTGTCCCTTGCGGGTTACCACTACCCCGCAGGTAGCTTTTCGGAGTCGATGATCAACCGGCCGGGCGGTGCGTCCGCACCCCCGGCATACACCGCAGGAGACCCGACATGAGCAGCCATCCGACCATGCGCGCGATCACGCAGGACGCCCTTGGCGGCCCCGAAGTGCTGCGGCTCGCCCAGGTGCCGCGGCCCGAGCCGTTGCCCACCGAGGTACTGGTGCGGGTGCATTCCGCCGGCGTGAACCCGGTGGACTGGAAGACCCGTGAGGGCGGCGGCATGGCCGGTGTTCTGGGAGAGCCGCCGTTCATCCTGGGCTGGGACGTCTCCGGCGTCGTGGAGGAGGTCGGCTTCGGCGTCCACACGCTCGAGGTCGGCGACGAGGTATTCGGTATGCCGTGGTTCCCGCGTCAGGCCGGTGCGTACGCGGAGTATGTGACCGCGCCCTCACGCCAGTTCGCCCGCAAGCCCGCCGGGCTCGACCACGACCGGGCCGCCGCGATGCCGCTTGCCGCGCTCACCGCCTGGCAGTCGCTCGTCGACGCCGCGCACGTCGAGCCCGGACAGCGGGTGCTGATCCACGCGGCGGCGGGCGGCGTGGGGCATTTCGCCGTGCAGTTCGCCAAGCACCTCGGCGCGCATGTCATCGGCACGGCGCGCGCGGCGAAGCACGACTGGCTACGCTCGCTCGGCGCCGACGAGCTGGTCGACTACACCGCGGTCCGTTTCGAGGATGCGGTGGGCGACGTCGATGTCGTCATCGATCTGGTCGGTGACGGGCAGGACGCGACGAGCACCCGGTCGCTCAAGACGCTGCGCCCCGGCGGCACGATCATCGCCGTGCCGTCCGGCGTCTCCTCCGAGCTCCTGGAGACGGCCCGCTCCCAGGGACTGCGGGCGAGCGCCTACCTGGTGGAGCCGGACGGTGCGGCGCTCGCCAAGATCGCCGAGCTGGTCGACAAGGGCACGGTGAGCGTCGAGGTGGAGGCCGTACTGCCACTGGCCCAGGCCGCGGATGCGCACCGCCGGGGCCAGGAAGGCCGCACGCGCGGCAAGCTCGTGCTGCGGGTGACCGACTGAGCGAACGAGGCGAGGCGGACTCAGCGCAGCAGAGGGAGCTTCCCGACGAGTTTGCTCACCTGGTTGCGCGGGCCGACGAGGCTCACCGCGTGGTACGTCAGGTCCTCGTGCTTCGTGCCGGCGAGGCGGACGAGGTACTCGTCGTAGTCGACGATGGTCTACGAGCATGTGCAGTCCCGGTCCATCACGGCGCCGGCCGACCAGCGACGGGGCACGGCACGGCGCGGTCGTTGAGCACGCGACCGGTGCCGGGCTCGGGAGCGGCCACCCACGGGCCCCGCCCTGGCAGCCGTACGGACGCGACAGCGTCGGCACGGCGGCACAGGAACGGGGCCCGTGCGTGGTTCTTCCGGCCTGCCGGACTTACCGTCCGGACTTCTTGATCCGGTCGCCGGCCGTCTCCGCGGCCTCCTGGGCCTTGCCCATCATCTGCTCGCTGCGGCCTTCGGCCTGCATGCGCTTGTCGTCCATGGCGTTGCCCGCGGTCTCCTTGAGCTTGCCCTTCATCTGCTTGGCCTTGGCCTTGCTCTTGCTCATGACGGTTCCTTTCACCGTGGAGGTTTGACTGACTCATCCACATTGCGCCCGTCACCCAATGTTCGCAATCGGGCACTTTAAGTTACATTTTCCCGGGAGTGCCGACGTCGCACGCAGCGGCGTTCCGACGGCTCCGTCCCGCCCCACACGCCGGTCCCCTGCCCGGTCCTCAGCGCCCAGTCGGCCGTGACCGGGCAGCGGCGGCACACCTTCTTGGCCCGGTCGACCTGATCGGCTCCCGAGCCGGTGGTGCTGACGGGGAAGAACAGATCCGGGTCCTCGTCCGCGCAAGCGGCTTCCTGTAGCCATTCCAAGGGTTCGCGGCCGGGGTCGTCCGGAGCTTGGTCCGTGGGGGCCCAGGCCATGCACTCAGTCCTCGCCACGGACGACATTGCTCTCCAGTTCCGGGGCGTCGTTTCCCTCGCCGCCGCCGTCCCGTAGTCCCGCACGGGCTGGGATGTACGTGCGTATCCGGCCCTTCCTCGTCTTGTCTTCCACCACCAGGCGCACGCCGGCGCTGCCGCCGGGTTTCATGGGAATGCCTCCTCGGTCCGGTACGCGGAGTTGCCTTCGGCTTCGGGTACCCCTACGACAGCCGCCAAACCGGCGCAGGAATACAGGAATAAGGGCGGGGCAGAGAAGCGTTCACACTGCACGCAATTGGCGGCCGCCGCTGTCCGCCGGATCCGTTTCCGACGCGCTCCACTCCTGCCTTCCCCGGAGGCCGCACGCATGCCGCAGACCACAAACGAACAGCCCTCCGGGGCACTTATGGACGTGCGGGAGCGCAGAACCAGGGGCATCGTCCCCGTCCTCGCCTTCGCCGGCATCACCGTCGCGGTGATGCAGACCCTGCTCGTGCCAGTCATCAAGGACCTGCCTGAGCTCCTCAACACCACGCCCGCCAACGCGACATGGGTCTTGACGGCGACCCTGCTCGCGGGCGCCGTCGCCACCCCCATCATGGGCCGGCTCGGCGATCTGTACGGCAAGCGGCGGATGCTGCTCGCCAGCCTCGCGGTCATGGTCGTCGGCTCGGTGCTCTGCGGATTCACCGACGACCTGGTGACCATGATCGTCGGCCGGGCACTTCAGGGCTTCGGCATGGGCGCCATCCCGCTCGGCATCGGCATCATGCGTGACGAACTGCCGCGCGAGCGGCTCGGCTCGGCGATGGCGCTGATGAGCTCCTCGATCGGAGTCGGCGGCGGGCTCGCCCTCCCCGCCGCTGCCCTGGTCGCCCAGCACACCGACTGGCACATGCTGTTCTTCGGCGCGGCGGGCCTTGGCGTGCTGTCGATGCTGCTGACCGTTCTCCTCGTACCCGAGACTTCGCTCCGCGCCAGGGGCGGCTTCGATGTGCTCGGCGCGATCGGGCTGAGCGCGGGTCTGGTCTGTCTGCTGCTGCCGATCACCAAGGGCGGCGACTGGGGCTGGGGGTCGTCCACCACACTGAGCCTGTTCGGAGCGGCGGCCGCCATCCTCGGGCTCTGGGGAGTGTGGGAGCTCAGGAGCGCCGCGCCGCTGGTGGATCTCCGTACCACCGCACGACGCGAGGTGCTGCTCACCAACCTCGCCTCGATCATGGTCGGGGTCGCGTTCTACGCCGTTTCGCTGGTCCTCCCCCAGCTTCTGCAACTGCCGCGGTCCACGGGCTACGGCCTTGGCCAGTCGATGGTGGTCGCGGGCCTGTGCGTCGCGCCGCTCGGTCTGACGATGATGTTCGTCGCCCCGCTCTACGCACGGATCTCCGCCCAGCGCGGCCCCAAGGTCTCCCTGCTGCTCGGTATGCTGATCATCGCGATCGGTTACGGGGCGGGGCTCGGCCTGATGACCGCGGCCTGGCAGACCGTCATCATCTCGGTCGTCCTGGGAGCGGGCATCGGGCTGGCGTACTCGTCGCTGCCGGCGCTGATCATCCGGGCTGTCGATCCGTCGGAGACCGGCGCCGCCAACGGCCTGAACACCCTGATGCGTTCGATCGGCACATCGGTGTCGAGCGCCGTGATCGGGATGGTGCTCGCGCACACATCGGTGCAAATGGGCCCGGCGCTCGTGCCCAGCATGGAGGGCTTCCGTACCTCCTTCCTGATCGCCACGGGCGCGGTGGTCATCGGGCTCGTGCTGGCCGCGTTCCTGCCGTCGCAGAAGGACGCGATGCGTCCGCGGCTGCACGCGAGCAGCAGCGAGGACGCCCAGGACTCGGTGGGGTCCGGGGAGAGGTACGGGACCCCGACGGCGCGCCCGTCCGGCGGGCGAATGTGACTCTGATCGACCTGTGGGGCCGCCAGGCGGGGTGACGACCGCGGACGAAGTACGATCGGTACCCGCTCGCCGCACCGGCCGCGGGCGACCGCTGCACCCGGCGTGGCCACCTCCACGCAGGCCACCGTTTGCCACATCGGCATCGCCGCCGGGCCCCTGACCGGCGGAATCGTCCTCGAAGGCACCGGCGCGGGCGCCCTGCCCCGGACCGCCATCCCCCTGATCTCCGCGGCTCTGGCCATCGTCGGCGCGGCACGTCGCCAACGCGTTCCCGGCCCTACCGCGCCGCCGCTCCCGCGCCGGTGGGGAACCGGATCCCCGGCCGAATAGGCCATCGCCCCGTAAGGATCAAGTGCCGCCCGGAGAGTGCAAGGTCACAGCCCTCGCCCCTGCTGCGCCTTTGTCGGCTTGACCTAACATCTGAGCATGACGGTCCTCCCCAATGACGGGTTCTCCCTGGCCGCCGAATTTCCGGATGCGACCCACGAGCAGTGGCAGCGGCTGGTGGCCGGCGTGCTTCGCAAGGCAGGCAAGGACACCCCGGACACCGCAGCCGACGATCTGCTGTCCACATCCCTCGAGGACGGGCTCACCACCCGCCCTCTGTACACCGCGGACACCGCACGCAATGGCGCGGACAGCGCCGGGTATCCGGGCTTCGCGCCCTTCACCAGGGGTGGCAGGCCCGAAGGCGGCGCTGTCGCCGGCTGGGACGTACGCCAGCGCCACGACCGGCCGGACCCGGTGCGTACGAACGAAGCCGTGCTCGCGGACCTGGAGAACGGGGTCACCTCGCTCTGGCTGTCCGTCGGCGCGGCCGGGGTTCCCGTCGCCGGACTCGCCAAGGCACTGGAGGGCGTCTATCTCGACCTCGCGCCCGTCACCATCGATGCGGGGGCCGAATTCGACGCCGCTGCCCGGGAGTTGCTGCGGCTCTACGAGGAGAAGGGCGTGCCCAGGCAGTCGGCACGCGGAATCCTCGGCGCCGATCCGCTGGGGTACGAGGCGCGGACGGGCGAGGCCCTCGACACCTCCGACGCGGTCGCGATGGCGGCGCTGTGCGCACGAGAATGGCCCGAGCTGCGTGCGCTGACCGTCGACGCGCTGCCGTACCACGAGGCCGGCGGGTCGGCGGCGCAGGAGCTGGGCTGCTCGCTGGCGACCGGGGTCGCCTATCTGCGGGCGCTCGGCGCAGGTGGGCTGAGCATCGAAGAGGCGTGCGGCCAGCTGGAGTTCCGGTACGCGGCCACCGCCGACCAGTTCCTGACGATAGCGAAACTGCGCGCCGCCCGACGGGTGTGGGCCCGCGTCGCCGAGGCCTGCGGTGCGGATCCCATCGCCGGAGCACAGCGCCAGCACGCGGTGACCTCCCCGGTGATGATGACGCGGCGCGACCCCTGGGTGAACATGCTGCGCACCACGGTCGCCTCGCTCGCCGCGGGCGTCGGCGGCGCCGATGCCGTGACCGTGCTGCCCTTCGACCACGCCCTCGGCCTGCCGGACGGCTTCGCCCGCCGCATCGCCCGCAACACCTCGACAATCCTGCTCGAAGAGTCACATGTGGGCCGGGTCATCGACCCGGCGGGCGGCTCCTGGTACGTGGAGCAGCTCACCGACGAGCTGGCACACGCGGCCTGGGCCTGGTTCCAGGAGATCGAGCGCGCCGGGGGCCAAGAGACTGCCCTGCGCAGCGGTCTGATCTCCGGGCGGATCGGCGCCACCTGGGACAGCCGTACGAAGAACCTGGCCAAGCGGCGCGAACCGGTCACCGGCGTCAGCGAGTTCCCGCTGCTCGGCCAGGCTCCGGTCGAGCGCGACCCCGCGCCCGCACCGCCCTCCGGCGGACTGCCGAAGGTGCGCCGCGACGAAGCCTTCGAAGCTCTGCGGGCCCGCTCGGACGCGCATCTGGTCACAACCGGCGCCCGGCCGCGCGTCTTTCTCGCGGCCCTCGGCCCGGCGGCCGCGCACACCGCACGCGCCTCCTTCGCCGCCAACCTCTTCCAGGCGGGCGGCATCGAACCGGTCCACGACCCGGTCACCGTCGACGCGGCCTCGGTCGCCGAGGCGTTCACCCGCAGCGGGGCGACCGTGGCGTGCATCTGCTCCAGCGACGCCCTCTACGCCGAGCAGGCCGCGCCGGTGGCCGAGGCGCTCAAGGCTGCCGGCGCACTGCGGGTGTTCCTCGCGGGCCGCCCCGGCGAGCAGCGTGAGACGTATGTACGGGCCGGAGTCGACGAGTTCGTCGTCGCGGGCGGCGACGCGGTCGCCGTCCTCACCTCCGCCCTCGACCGGATCGGAGTGGCGTGATGCGGATCCCGGACTTCTCAGGAATCGAGCTCGGGCCCGGCGACGCGTCGGGGGTCTTCGAGGACCAGTGGCGTACGGCCGTCAAGGAGAGCACCGGCAAGGACGACGGCGATCTGGTGTGGGACACGCCCGAGGGCATTCCCGTCAAGCCGCTGTACACCGGGCAGGATCTGGCAGGCCTCGACTTCCTCGGCACGTATCCGGGCATCGCGCCGTATCTGCGCGGCCCGTACCCGACGATGTACGTCAACCAGCCCTGGACGATCAGGCAGTACGCCGGGTTCTCCACGGCCGAGGAGTCCAACGCCTTCTACCGGCGCAACCTCGCCGCCGGGCAGAAGGGTCTGTCGGTCGCCTTCGATCTGCCGACCCACCGCGGCTACGACAGCGACCATCCGCGGGTGACGGGCGATGTCGGCATGGCCGGTGTGGCCATCGACTCGATCTACGACATGCGGCAGCTCTTCGACGGCATTCCGCTGGACCGGATGAGCGTGTCGATGACGATGAACGGAGCCGTGCTGCCCGTTCTCGCGCTGTACATCGTGGCCGCCGAGGAACAGGGCGTACCGCCCGAGAAGCTGGCAGGGACCATCCAGAACGACATCCTCAAGGAGTTCATGGTCCGCAACACCTATATCTATCCGCCCGGGCACTCGATGCGGATCATCTCGGACATCTTCGCGTACACCTCGCAGAAGATGCCCCGCTACAACTCCATCTCCATCTCGGGCTATCACATCCAGGAGGCCGGGGCCACGGCCGATCTTGAGCTGGCCTATACCCTCGCCGACGGCATGGAGTACCTGCGGGCGGGCCTGGGCGCCGGGCTCGACGTGGATGCCTTCGCACCGCGCCTTTCCTTCTTCTGGGCGATCGGCATGAACTTCTTCATGGAGATCGCCAAGCTCCGGGCCGCGCGGCTGCTGTGGGCTAGGCTGGTGAAGAAGTTCGACCCGCAGAACCCCAAGTCGCTCTCCCTGCGCACCCATTGCCAGACCTCGGGCTGGTCGCTGACCGCACAGGACGTCTTCAACAACGTCACCCGCACCTGCGTGGAGGCGATGGCTGCCACCCAGGGGCACACGCAGTCACTGCACACCAACGCCCTGGACGAGGCGCTGGCCCTGCCCACCGACTTCTCGGCGCGCATCGCCCGCAACACCCAGCTGCTGCTCCAGCAGGAGTCCGGGACCTGCCGGGTCATCGACCCCTGGGGCGGCAGCGCGTACGTCGAGAAGCTCACGTACGACCTCGCGCGGCGCGCCTGGCAGCACATCGAGGAGGTCGAGGCTGCGGGCGGCATGGCGCAGGCCATCGACGCCGGCATCCCGAAGCTCCGCGTCGAGGAGGCCGCGGCCCGTACGCAGGCCCGCATCGACTCCGGCCGTCAGCCTGTCATCGGCGTGAACAAGTACCGCGTCGAGACCGACGAACAGATCGATGTGCTCAAGGTCGACAACTCCTCGGTGCGCGCCCAGCAGATCGAGAAGCTGCGGCGGCTGCGGGCGGAGCGCGACGAGAACGCCTGCCAGGACGCGCTGCGCGCGCTGACCGCCGCCGCGGAGACGGGCCCGGGCGGCGCCGGCCTGGAGGGCAATCTGCTGGCGCTCGCGGTGAACGCCGCGCGCGCGATGGCGACCGTCGGTGAGATCTCCGACGCCCTGGAGAAGGTGTACGGGCGGCACTCGGGGCAGATCCGTACGATCTCCGGTGTGTACCGAAACGAGGCCGGCACGTCGCCGGCGGTGGAGCGGACCCGCGCTCTGGTCGAGGAGTTCGAGCAGGCCGAGGGCCGCCGTCCGCGCATCCTGGTCGCCAAGATGGGCCAGGACGGTCATGACCGCGGCCAGAAGGTGATCGCCACCGCCTTCGCCGACCTGGGCTTCGACGTGGATGTCGGTCCGCTGTTCCAGACGCCGGCCGAGGTGGCCCGCCAGGCGGTGGAGGCGGACGTCCACATCGTCGGCGTCTCCTCGCTGGCCGCCGGGCATCTGACGCTCGTACCGGCGCTGCGGGAGCAACTGGCCGCCGAGGGACGGGAAGACATCATGATCGTGGTGGGCGGGGTGATCCCGCCCCAGGACGTCGAGACGCTCCACGAGGCCGGGGCCGCCGCGGTCTTCCCGCCCGGCACAGTGATCCCGGACGCCGCCCGGGACCTGCTGAGCACGCTGGCCGGTTCGCTCGGCCACGAGTTGTGAGACTGTGCCCCGGATGCATCCCACCGTCGACATCGACAGCTATGTCAAGGGCGTGCGTGAGGGGTCGCGGGCGTACATCGCCCGCGCCGTCACGCTCGTCGAGTCCACCCGCGCCGACCATCGCGCGCTCGCCCAGGAGCTGCTGACCGAGCTGCTGCCGTACTCCGGAGCGGCTCGGCGTGTGGGTGTCAGCGGCGTGCCCGGCGTCGGCAAATCGACATTCATCGACGCGCTCGGCACGATGCTCACCGGTCTCGGCCACCGGGTGGCGGTGCTGGCCGTCGACCCGTCGTCGACCCGTACGGGCGGCTCCATCCTGGGTGACAAGACCCGGATGGAACGGCTCGCGGTGGATCCGGCTGCCTTTGTGCGGCCCTCCCCCACTTCGGGCACGCTGGGCGGGGTGGCCAAAGCGACCCGCGAGACCATCATCGTGATGGAGGCCGCCGGCTACGACGTCGTGCTCGTCGAGACGGTCGGCGTCGGGCAGTCGGAGACCGCCGTGGCGGGCATGGTGGACTCCTTCCTGCTGCTGAGCCTGGCCCGTACCGGTGACCAGCTCCAGGGCATCAAGAAGGGTGTACTGGAGCTGGCCGACGTCATCGCCATCAACAAGGCGGACGGCCCGCACGAACGCGACGCCCGTTCGGCGGCCCGTGAACTGGCCGGTGCCCTGCGGCTGATGCACCCCGCCGACGCGGCGTGGACTCCCCCGGTCCTGTCCTGCAGTGCCCGCGAGGGCTCCGGCCTCGACACCCTCTGGGAGCGTCTTGAGCAGCACCGCGCGCTCCTCGACTCGACGGGCCGGCTCGCCACCAAGCGCCGTCACCAGCAGATCGACTGGACGTGGGCGATGGTCCACGACGAGCTGCGGGACCGGCTGCGCGGCCATCCGGAGGTGCGGGCGCTCACGCCCGGTCTCGAACAGCAGGTGCGGGACGGGGAGTTGACGGCGACGCTTGCCGCCGAACGGATCCTGGACGCCTTTCAGCGGCCCCGGTAGCGGCTCCGGGGCGGGGCTACTTCGGCGCCTGCCCCGGACCCTGACCACCCGCACTGGTGGCCGCGTCAGCGCCTCAGCCCAGGACCTTGAGGATCTCGGCGGCGAGCGGAGCGGACGAAGCGGGGTTCTGGCCGGTGACCAGGTTGCGGTGCACGACAACCTTCGGGGCCCACGGCTCGCCCCCCTCGAAGTCCGCGCCGAGCCCGACAAGCCGGTCCTGGAGCAGCCACTTCGCCTTGTCCGCGAGGCCCGCCTGCCTCTCTTCCGCGTTGGTGAAACCGGTCAGCCGATAGCCGGTGAACGGCCAGGAGCCGTCCTCGCGCTCCGCGGCGAGCAGCGCGGCGGGCCCGTGGCAGACCACGCCGAGCGGCTTGCCGGAGTCCAGGGCGGCGGTGATCAGCTTGCCGGAGTCCGCGTTGACGGCCAGGTCCTCCATCGGGCCGTGGCCACCGGGGTAGAAGACCGCGGCATAGTCGGCCAGGTCGGCCTCCTCCAGCTTCAGCGGTCGCTGCAGGGCAGTGAACGAGGCCAGCTCGGCGGCGATCGCGTCGGCGTTCTCCTTACCTCCATTCACTTCGGGCGCGAGGCTCGCCCTGTCCACGGTGGGTACGACACCACCCGGCGTGGCGACGGCGATCTCGTGCCCCGCCTCGGTGAACGCACGGTAGGGAGCCACGACCTCCTCCGCCCAGAAGCCGGTAGGGTGCCGGGTGCCGTCGGCCAGGGTCCAGTGGTCCGCGCCGGTCATCACGAAAAGGATCTTCGCCATCTCACTTCTCTCCGTTCAAAGGTCAATGATGTCCTTGAACGTAGACCGATGAGCCATTGGGATCTATCTCGTCCAGCGCCCGGGCGCGTCGGTCAACCCCCACCTGGCCCTGGTCCGTGACCGTCTGCTGCGCGAGGCTCCCACCTGGTGAGTACTCCGGCTCGTAGGGTGAGGCATGGTCACTTCTCACGTCATCACCTGGGAAGTCACGGAGAGCCAGGGATACGAGACCTCCTGGATCGAGCTCCGCGGCACGACCCTGCTGGCCCGTGGGCGCGCGGTCGGAACCGAGCCCAATCCGCACTGGATCTCGTACGAACTCGAAACCGGCGACCACTACCTCACCCGTGAGCTGCGGGTTCACGCCGCGACCGCCACGGGTTCGCACGAACTCCACCTGCGGCACGACGGTCACGGCCGGTGGACCGCCGACGGGGAGCCGCTGCCCGACGTCGACGGCGCGCTCGACTGCGACCTCGCTCTGTGCCCACTCACCAACACCATGCCGGTGCGACGGCACGGGCTCCATCTGGCACCCGGTGAGCGGAGCTTCCTGATGGCCTGGGTCTCGGTGCCGGACCTGACCGTGCACGCGTCACCGCAGACCTACACCCATCTCAGGCGTACCGAACACGGCGCGCGCGTCCGGTTCGCGTCGGGCGACTACCGCAGCGATGTGGAGTTCGACACGGACGGGCTCGTCATCGACTACCCGGGCATGGCTCGCAGGCTTTCGGGGCGTGCGGGACGGCCGCGGCCGTAGCGCCGGTGCCGTCGTATCCGGCGGACGACACCGGGATCGAGACGGCCAGGTCATGGACACTACGGTGATCGAGGTATCGGTCAAGCGGGCGATGATCGCGGCGGCGGACTCAGTGGTGCTCCTCGCCGACGCGGGCGAGTTCCCCGGCACCGGCATGATGAAGTCGTGCGGCCCCGCGGCCCTCGACACAGTGGTGGCCAGCGCACTCGCGGACCCGGCGACCAGCGCGGCGTTCGACGAGGCAGGAGTGAAGGTGGTTGAGGTATGAGGCTCACGATCCTCGGCGGCGGGGGCTTCAGGCTGCCGCTGGTGTACGGTGCCCTGCTCGGCGATCACGGCGAGGGCCGTATCACCCACGTAACCCTCCACGACCTGGACGCCGGCCGGCTGGCCGCGATCGCGCGCGTCCTCGCCGACCAGGCACGAGGTGTGCCGGACGCCCCGTCGGTCACCGTCACCACCGACCTCGACGAGGCACTGCGCGGCGCCGACTTCGTGTTCTCCGCGATCCGTGTCGGCGGCCTCGAGGGCCGCGCGGCCGACGAACGCATCGCCCTGGCCGAGGGCGTGCTGGGCCAGGAGACGGTCGGCGCGGGCGGCATCGCGTACGGACTGCGTACCGTCCCGGTCGCCGTCGACATCGCGCGCCGGGTCGCCCGGCTCGCCCCCGACGCCTGGGTCATCAACTTCACCAACCCGGCCGGTCTGGTCACCGAGGCCATGGCCCGACACCTCGGCGACCGCGTCATCGGCATCTGCGACTCGCCGGTGGGCCTCGGCCGCCGGGTCGCCCGCGCGCTGGGCGCGGACCCGGGCACCGCGTGGATCGACTATGCGGGCCTCAACCACCTCGGCTGGCTGCGCGGCCTGCGCGTCGAGGGCCGCGACGAACTGCCCCGGCTGCTCGCCGACCCTGAGCTGCTCGGCTCCTTCGAGGAGGGCAAGCTCTTCGGTCCCGACTGGCTCCGCTCCCTCGGCGCGATCCCCAACGAGTATCTGCACTACTACTACTTCAACCGCGAGGCGGTACGCGCCTACCAGGAGGCGCAGCAGACCCGCGGGGCCTTCCTTCATGAGCAACAGGCCCGGTTCTACGCGGAGATGGAGCGGCCCGACACTCCGGCGCTGGCGACCTGGGACCGTACCCGAGCGGAGCGCGAGGCGACCTACATGGCGCACAACCGCGAGGCTGCGGGCGCCGGCGAGCGCGACGCCTGCGACCTTCAGTCCGGTGGCTACGAGCAGGTCGCCCTCGCTCTGATGCGGGCCATCGCGCACAACCAGCGCACGACGCTCATCCTCAACGTCCGCAACCGCACGACGCTTTCCGTGCTGGACGAGGAAGCGGTCGTCGAAGTGCCCTGTTTCGTCGACGCGAACGGCGCGCACCCCGTCTCCGTGTCCCCGCTGCCGCTGCACGCCACCGGACTGGTCTGCGCCGTCAAGGCCGTCGAGCGCGAGGTCCTGGCGGCGGCCGACAGCGGCTCGCGTGCGACGGCGGTGAAGGCCTTCGCCCTGCATCCCCTCATCGATTCCGTGACCGTCGCCCGCCGCCTCGTCGACGGCTACACCAGCGTGCACCCCGCCCTCGCGTATCTGAGGTAGGAGCCCGTCGTGGACGGCGGGGTGGCGCTGACGCTGCGGCCGTTGCAGATCCTGACGCTGCGTCCTTCGCGGGCGTAGAGCTGGGCGTCCGCCGGCCCTGGTCCCGCCGGCCGAACGGCAACCGGCGGGCTTGACGCGTTTCCGCGCCTGAGACGTGCTTGCGCCGCGGCGGTTTCGTGAGCGTGGCGCGGAATCGACTCCCCCGGCATGGTCTGCTGCAGATACCGGTACTCGGCCGGCGCGGCGGGCCCGTGAACGGGCCGGTACACGTCCGGCGGACACCGGGCAGCGCCGCGACCGCGGGCGCCGCGAGTGTCGCGGCGCCCACGAGCGAGGCGAGGACCAGCTGAAGCAGACGTCTGTGCATAAGCGCCCTCCTCATCGTCATGACCACTTCAAAACGTGACGACGTTACGAGAGGGGGCCAGTGCAACAGAAGGGCGCATGTTGGACTTTGTGGCTCGGGAGACGGGAGGGGCTCGGGGCACCGGCGCCCACTCAGCCGGTGCCCCGGGGATCCAGGCCCGGCCGGTTGCGCGTCAACTGCCCGTCAACTGCGCACCGGCAGCCTCGGCGGTACCGATCCCACGGCTCCCCGTCTTAGGTGTCCCGGCTGCCCTGGGCGTCCTGGCTGTCAGGGCCGCTTGGGGAAGGCTCTCGGCCTTCGTCGAAGGATGCCAAATACGTGGCCGCCATGTCGCGTTCGCCCTGCCCCTGGCGCTCCAGCCGCTCGAAGCGCGCCACCCCCGCCCGCGCGACATCCAGCCGTACGCCGGACCGCTCCCCCGCGTCGACGATCAGCCGTGCGTCCTTGAGCGCGTTGGTGACACTGAAGCTCGGCGTGTAGTCGCCGCTGAGGATTGCCGCGGACTTGACCCGCAAGTACCCGTTGTCCAGCGGTCCGCCGGACACGCTGTCGAGGAAGGCCTGCGGATCGACGCCGAGGCCCCGCGCCAGGGCGATCGCCTCACCCGTGGCATGCGTCAGCGCGCCGACCCAGCTGTTCAGAACGAGCTTGAGCCTGCTCGCGGCCCCGGTGGAGCCGTCGTCGTCGACCCATGTGGTGCGCTGACCCACAGCGTCGAAGACCGGCGTAAGAATGGCGCGCGCACTCTTCGGGCCCGCGGCCACTACCAGCAGCTGCCCGGCTTCCGCGGGCTGCTTCGTACCGAGAACGGGTGCGTCGACAAAGGTGAGGCCGTGCTGCTGCGCGAAGTCGGCCAGCTCGGCCGTGGCGGCGTCCCCGACGGTGGCCGACTGCGCCCACACCGCTCCGGGGGTGAGACCCTTGCTCGCCTCCCGCATGGTTGCGAGCACGCGCGGTCCGTCGTTGAGCATGGTCAGCACCACGTCCGCGCCGGTGACGGCGTCGGCCGGGGATTCGGCACAGTACGCTCCGTCGGCCACGAGCGCTTCCGCTTTGGCCCGCGTACGGTTCCACGCGCGGACGGCCAGGCCACTGCGGAGCACGTTGCGTGCCATCGCGGCGCCCATAATGCCGGTGCCGAGCACCGCCACCGTGGGACGGTCCGCGCTGTCGCTCTGTGCGGTGGGTGCGGTGGGTGAGGTCACTTCAATCGCCTCTCGACGTCGTAGGTGCTGGCTGTCACAGGGCCAGCCAATCAGCCCGCCCGGCCTCCTGTGGGGATCAGGCGGCATCCGGACAGGAAACACAACGGCGCGGCCGCCCATCGTGGGCGGGCCGCGCCCGGCTGGTCGACCGGGTCAGTTCCGGGCCGATGCGGCGGTGCCGTAGCGGCGCTCGAAGCGTTCCACACGGCCGGCCGTGTCCAGCACCCGGGAGGTGCCGGTATAGAAGGGGTGGCTCGCCGAGGAGATCTCCACGTCGATCACCGGATAGGTGTTGCCGTCCTCCCACTCCACACGCTGCGCGGAATCCGCGGTCGAGTGGATCAGGAAGGCGACGTCAGCGGCACGGTCCCGAAAGACGACCGGGCGGGAGACGGGGTGGATACGAGGCTTCATGCGGATTCCTTCCTCGGTGCAGGGGCGGCTGGTGTCCGGTGGCAGGTCAGCGTTCCTCGCGGAACAGGACGTGCTCGCCGAGGACGGGGTCGAACTTGCGCAGCAGCAGCCGGTCGGGGTTGTTGAGGCGGCTCTTGCGCGTCACGTATGTCTGGCCGGTCCCGGCGGACGACCGCAGGGTAATGACGGGACGGGTATTACTGCGTGCCATGCGTTCCTCCCGGCGCCTCACAAGCCCACCGGAGGGTGGGGTGAATGTCACGTTCACGTCAGCGCCTGATGATGTAACCGCGCGGACCCCGGCGGCATTCCCGCCGTCGCCCCGGCCCGTGCCCGCAGCCCCGCCAGGCGGTCGCCCCTGTCCGGCAGCGGCCTACTGTCGCCTGCCGCGGCGCCGGACCAGCGCGGATGCCGCCACCGCGAGCAGCCCGAGCAGAGCGGCCACCCCGCCGACGAGGACGGCCTGCTTGTCCTCGACGCGCTCGGCGGATGCCGCGGCCTGCCGCTCGGCGGGCTCGCCGCCCGGCTGCGGCGGCTGAGCCGTATCGCCTGTCAGCACCAGGTCGGAGCAGGAGTAGTAGGTGTCCCGGGGTATCCGAGTTCCGCCAGACCGTATAGAGCACATGGCGGCCCGTCAGTCCCTCAGGGACAGGTCCCTCGCGGCAGGCAGGCCCCCCGTCGCCGGGCACGGATCATCCACAGCCGGTTTCGCACCCGCGCCCTCCTGGCCGGCGGCACCGCTCCGCCCCGACGAACTCCTCGACATCGACAAGGAGTTCTACGCTTCACGGCGCCACGCCGACGCGACCCCGGTCATCGGTCCCGACGCCGCCGGCCGGGCCGTCCGCTACGCCCTGGCAGTCGGGCTGCTCGACGATGCCTACGCCGGGAACCTGGAGCGCCACTCGCCGGGACCACAGCTGCGACGCGCCGTCGCGGGCGCCGGACCGATCACGGTCACCGGAGGCATCGGCTACATCACCCACCGCACCTACGAAGCCCTTCTGGAGTGCCCGGGTCCCGGTCCGGGTGACCGCGTTCGTACTGCGCACGGTCCCGTACCGACCGGTGATCGCCAGCCTTGCCCACTACGGTCCGGTCACCCGGACGGAGTACTCGCGGACCTTCCCGCAGCGGCTGTTCACCGGCCCGGCAGAACAGCACGCGCCATCGAGCAGACCCTTCGCGCGGGTTACGACCCCACCCGGCTGGAGACGGAAGGCCGCTACCACACCCAGCTGTACCAGTCCCGCCCACGGCACCGGCATGAGCGGGCGGTGCCGTGGGCGCAGATCGGGCGCAGATCTGGACCAATCGCTAGAATTCGACCATGGGAGAGCGGCCTGTCGCGCCGACTGCGCCCGAGCTCGTCCTCGAAACCGATGCGGGCTCCATGGTGATGAGCCCGAACCGGGACTATCACGTCGGGCGCGACCCCTTGAGCGATATCGTCATCGACGACGCCCGGGTGTCCTGGCACCACGCGGTGCTGCGGCCCGTGTCCGGCCACTGGACGATCGAGGACGCGGACAGCACGAACGGCACGTACACCGATGGCAGGCGGATCCACGCATGGGGCGTCGGCCCCGGCAGCGTCATCCGGTTCGGCAATCCGGCCGACGGCCCGCGTGCCGTTCTCGTCGACCGGAACCCGCCCGCCGCGCAGGCGCCTGCCCGTCCGTCCGCCGTCTCCATGCCGTCAGCGACCGGCACCTTCCGGCAGCCGAACGCCGTACGTCCACTGTCGGACCGCACCGTACGCATCGGGCGCGGACCCGACAACGACCTGGTCGTCGACGATCTCGTCGTCTCACGGCAGCACGCGGAGCTATGTGCGCTCCCGGACGGCACCTACGAGATCGTCGACCTCGGCTCTCACAACGGCACCTTCCTCAACGGCCGGCCGGTCGCCCACGCCCTCGTCTCCCCCGGCGACATCGTCGGCATCGGCCACTCGGCGTTCTGTCTCGTCGGCGACCAGCTGCAGGAGTACGTCGACACCGGCGACGTCTCGCTCGACGTCCAGGACCTGGCGGTCTCGGTGGACCGCGGCCGTAAGACACTGCTCGACCATGTCTCGTTCCCCGTGGGCGAGAAGTGCCTGCTTGCCGTGGTGGGACCCAGCGGCGCCGGCAAGTCCACCCTCCTCAACGCGCTGACCGGGCTGCGCCCCGCCGACCAGGGCACCGTCCTCTACGACGGCCGCGACCTCTACCACGACTACGCGGAGCTGCGCCAGCGCATCGGCCTCGTACCGCAGGACGACATCCTGCACTCGCAGCTGAGTGTGCGCAGTGCCCTGGGTTACGCCGCCGAGCTGCGCTTTCCGCAGGACACCGCGAAGACCGAACGCCAGGACCGGGTGGCCGAAGTGGTGCGCGAACTCGGCCTCGAACAGCGGGCCACCCAGCCCATCCACAGCCTGTCGGGCGGCCAGCGAAAGCGGGTCAGCGTGGCCCTGGAACTGCTGACGAAGCCGTCCCTGCTCTTCCTCGACGAGCCGACCTCCGGGCTCGACCCCGGCATGGACCGCTCGGTCATGCATATGCTGCGCGGCCTCGCCGACGACGGCCGAACGGTCATCGTCGTCACGCACAGCGTGCTCAGCCTCGATGTGTGCGACCGGCTGCTGGTGCTCGCGCCCGGCGGCAGGATCGCTTACTACGGGCCCCCGGACGACGCCCTCCCCTTCTTCGGCTTCGAGCAGTGGCCGGAGGCGTTCGAAGCCTTCGAGAACGACCGGGACCGGGACTGGGCGGGGACGTACCGCGAGTCCCCCTTCCACCGGCAGTACATCGCGAACTCCACCGCGCAGCCCCGCCTGCCGCAGGCCGCGGCGGACGGTTTCGTCGCGCCGCCGCCGAAGGCGCAGAGCTGGGGGGCACAGCTGAGGACGCTGGTCCGGCGGTACGCGGCCGCGCTGAGCGCCGACCGGACCTTCCTGGTCATCATGATCGCACTGCCGTTCGTGATGGGCGCGATGACCCGCGCCCTGGCCGGCAGCAGGCTCACCCAGGAGACGGCGGTGAACGCCCCGCTCATCCTGTGTGTGGGCGGCGTCCTGACAGGTGCCGCCAACGCCGTGCGCGAGCTGGTCAAGGAGCGGGTGATCTACCAGCGGGAGCGGGCTGTCGGGCTGTCCCGGTCCGCGTATCTGATGTCCAAGGTCGTGGTGCTCGGCACGATCACGGTGCTGCAGGCGGTCGTGCTGACCCTCGTCGGGCTCGTCGGCGTCGACCTGAACGCCCCGGGCGGTGAAGGCGTGCTGATGCCGCCGCTCGTGGAGATCACCCTGGCCGTGGCGGTGCTGTCGTTCACGGCGATGATGCTCGGCCTGCTGGTGTCCGCGCTGGTGCGCAAGGAGGAGGGCACCATGCCGCTGCTGGTCCTGCTCGCCATCGTCCAGGTCGTGTTCTGCGGTGCGCTGTTGAAGCTGGACGGCGTTCCGGGCGTCGAGCAGCTGGCGTGGCTGATTCCGTCCCGGTGGGCGCTGGGAGCGATGGCGGGGACCATCGGGCTCGCCAGGATCATGCCGGGCAAGCTGACGGCGGACCCCCTCTTCGAGCACTCGGCGGGCGTGTGGCTGCTCAACATGGGGATGCTGGTGGTCCTCTCCGTCGTCTTCGGGTACGCGGTCGCGAGGCTCCTGCGCCGCCATGAACCCGCTGTCATGCGAAAGTAGAGACGGGACCGCCGATGACGATCGAGGACTTCCGCCCGACACACGTCATCCCCCAGGACGGACTGCCCGCCTGGGAGGCACCGGACGCGTCCCGCCCGACCGACCCGCTCGACCCGTTGCTTCCGGTCCAGCTGGTCGACCGGCGCGGCGACTGGGGGCGGATCGTCTGCGCGAACGGCTGGTCGGCGTGGGTCGACGGCCGCCTGCTGGTCTCCGTACCGCAGGAGCCCCCGGCGGCCGGGCAGCCACTGGCCCGCACGGCGGACCCGCGCCCGCTGCTGGCCCGCGCCGAGGAGTCGCTTGGCCAGTACCGCCGCGCGGCACAGGACCTGGCGGCCGGGCGGACGGACGGCGAGACGTTCCGCCGCAGCACGCAGGGGCTGCGGGTGGGGATGGTCGTGGACGGCGAGTCGGTGTGGCTGTACGACGCGGAGCATGAGCGCTGGGTGTACTGCGACGGGACGCACCTGAGCACGTATGCGGCGCAGCCGGGCCCGGCCGGGGGCGGGGCACCTGGGCCGCCGGAACCGACGGGGGCGGCCGCCTCGGGAGAGGCGGCTGGCGGAACGGCGGGCACGGGGGCGACGAGGGTCGTCGACCCGGACCAGGCGGTCGGTGCGGACCGGTCCGGGGCAAGCCCACCTCATCCGGGCGCAGCAGACGGCCCGGAGCCGACGCAGGCCATCGCCGCAAGCGGGCTGCCCGGCGGGGGACAGGCCGGGCCGGCGCAGGTGAGCGAGCCCGGCCGACAGGCAGACGCGTACCCCGGCCGCCCCCCACACCCCCGCCCCTTGCCCGGTGACGTTTGATGGTCCGCGTTCCGCGCGATACCAGCCTGCCCATCGGGAGGCCGTCCGACCTGCTCGGGAAGCAGATCGCGGGGTACCTCGTCGAGAGCGAGATCGGCCGCGGCGGCATGGCCGTCGTCTACCGCGCCAAGGACCTCCGCCTGGACCGCACCGTCGCCCTCAAGCTGCTCGCCCCCGAGCTCGCGCGCAACGACACCTTCCGCAAGCGGTTCACCCACGAGTCCCGGGTCGCCGCCGCCATCGACCACCCCCACATCGTGCCGGTGTTCGAGGCGGGCGAGACCGAAGGCATCCTCTACATCGCGATGCGCTACGTCGCCGGACAGGACCTCCGCGCCCTCCTCGACCGCAAGGGCCCCCTCCCGGTCCGCGTCGCGGGCCGGATCGCCTCGCAGGTCGCGTCCGCGCTCGACGCCGCCCATGACCACGACCTGGTGCACCGGGACGTCAAACCCGGCAACATCCTCATCGCAGCGGGCACGGACAGCGATCACCCGGAGCACGTCTACCTCACGGACTTCGGTCTGACGAAGAAGTCTCTGTCGTTGACCGGGTTCACCACGGTCGGCCAGTTCGTCGGCACCCTCGACTACGTCGCCCCGGAGCAGATCTCGGGCCGCCCGGTGGACGGCCGGTGCGATGTCTACAGCCTCGGCTGCGTCGTGTTCGAGAGCATGGCCGGGACTCCGCCCTTCCAACGCGACGACGACATGGCGCTGTTGTGGGCGCACCAGTTCGATCCGCCGCCACCCCTGACCGAGCAGCGCCCCGATCTCCCGGCCTCCGTCGACGACGTACTGGCGAAGGCGCTCGCCAAGTCGCCCGACGACCGGTACGACAGCTGCCGGGAGTTCGTCGCCGCGCTGCGTGTCGCGTGCGCCGGGCTCGAGGCGGGCGATCATCCGCCGACGCGGGTGGACATGCGTGTAGCCAAGGCGGCCGGGGCACCAGGGCCGCCGCCTCTGCCGCCTCGCTGGGCGCGGCCCGTGTTCCCCGGGCTCGGCCCGGATGAGTGATCCGCGGTTCAGACCTCGCCCCGGCGACGTACCCGCGAGGCGAGCAGGCTGCCGAGGAACCCGGTGACCAGCCCCCACGCCGCCGCCAGGCCGAGCGCCGACCACAGGTGCGGCCGAAGCGTCACTTCTCCCCCCAGGTCGCCGCCGAGGTCGCCGATGCCCAGCAGGGACAGGCCGGCATGCGCGGAGATCCGGGCCACGAGGCAGATCGTCAGGACCGTGAGAGTGAGCGCAACCGCCATGTGTACGGCGTGCCGCCAGGGCCGCATCCGGGCAGGTGAGCGGACCGCCATGACAAACGCGGCGCCCAGCAGCAGCACCGCGGCGACGACAAGCAGCCACCAGAACCGGCTGTCGTAGTCGGACAGCGAGCTGAGATTGAGGGTGGAGTCCTCGGGCGTGCGCAGCACCGAGTCCAGGACCTGCGGCATGGGCAGCCCGAACGGACCGTCCACCCTTCCCTCCCAGGAGGCGCCCAGACCGAGCGTCAGGGCGAGCCAAGCGAGGTTCGGCAGCCCGAGCAGGATCACAGCAAAGGTCTCCGCGGTATGGCCGCGGGTCGCCGCCACGACGAGTGCGATGACCACGCCCAGTACGACGTAGGCGAGAAGCAGCAGGACCATGGCGAACGCGGCCGGGCGCACCGACTCCTGGAAGCGCACCAGGCGGGCGGGGAGCGGAGCCTTGCGCGATACGAGCAGCGCGAGGATCAGCAGGCCCGCCAGCCACAAGAGGCCGAAGACGAGGGTGCTCGGGATGTCGGCGCGGAACCCGATCTTGGGGGAGGCGTCCAGCAGATCGCCGATGTCCGCGATCGTCCCCTCGCCGAGGGGAATGTCGAAGCTGTGGCGGGCCAGGACCGAGAGGCCGATGAGAGCCAGCACCCACAGCACTGCCAACCGGGCGGCCCAGCTCGCGAGTTCGCGGCTTCCGGCGACGGCTCGGTGCCGCAGCGGACGGAGAAAGCCGATGGCGATGACCAGGGCTCCGGCGAGGGTGACGGAAAGCGGCAGCGCGGTGAGGTCCGCGTCGGTGTCGGCGATCAGGCCGGCGTCTCCGGAGACTTCGACGGAGCCGCCGACCGCGATGACGACTACGGCCGCGACGACGCGCGGGAACGCGCCCCCGGGCAGCTCTGCGGCGCCCGCCGCCCACAGGCCGAGGGCGGCCGTGACGACCATGACGACCAGTCCGGCCAGCACCGCGACGAGGGCCTCGCCCCAGCCGTGGGAGACGCGCTTCGCGCGTTCCCGGTCGCTGGTCTGCTGCTGGCTCACTCTTGCCACGCTAAGCAGGGGTCCGGCGCTCCGCCCGCTGGGAGAGCCGACCGCGTCGGCTTGCGGGCCCTACGGGTACGGGGCACACAATAGGTTCGTCATATGTGAACTGCGGATCTTTACTCTTTTATCCGCAGTTCACTGACATTCCTGTGCCGTGTTTCCTGCGCTGAATGGTTCCTACGCTGGGAAGAAGACCCGTGAGTGCCCAACCGCCGCCGCCCGAACGCCCTACAGGACCTCCGTCAGGCCCGCTCTCGGGCCCGTCACAGGATCGTCCTACCCAAGCCACGCCGCCGCCCGGCACCCCGCCGGGGCCGCCGAGTGGCGGAGGATCGGGGGGCCCCGGCGGGGGCGGAGGATCGGGGGGCCCCGGCGGGGGCGGAGGGGCGAAGGGCTCCGGCGAGGGCCCGGGCCGCCCCTGGTGGCGGTCCTGGCCCAGAATCGCGACGATCGCGGTCGCGCTGGTCGCCGCTGTGGTGCTCACCATCGTCCTCACCCGACCCGAGGGAGGCGGCGCGGCCGCGGCCGATGAGATCGTCAGGGACCCCGTCAATTCTTCGGGCGAGGCTCCGTTCACGCCCCCGTCGACGGTCGAGGAGGCCCCCTCCAGGGAATCGCCCGCCCCGCCGGCGACAAACCTGAAGGGTTCGGATGCCGGCGTGTACGGCGGAACGCAGCAGACAGCCAGCTGCGACGTCGAGAAACAGATCGGCTATCTCTCCGCGGACCCGGCCAAGAACAGCGCGTTCGCCTCTGTCCTGGGCCTCAGCCCCTCCCAGGTGCCCGGGTATCTGCGGTCGCTGACCCCCCTTCGGCTGAACTATGACACCCGGGTCACCAACCATGGCTACAAGAACGGCGCCCCCGACGCGTATCAGTCGGTGCTGCAGGCCGGTACGGCGGTCCTCGTCGACAACCACGGCGTCCCGCGAGTGCGCTGCGCATGCGGCAATCCGCTGCGGCCTCCGGTCAAGGTGGAGGGCAACGTCCGGCTGACGGGCCCCACGTGGTCCGGATTCCGGCCGACGAAGGTTGTGCAGGTGCAGCGCTCCGTCACGGTGATCAACGTCTTCGTCGTCTACGACCCGCACCGCAAGGACTGGTTCGAGCGGAAGCCCGGTGACCATCAGGGCCGCCACGACAAGAAGGTCCCGCCGCCGCCCAAGCCCAAGCCGTCCCCCTCCCCGCACACGTCCTCTCCGTCCACGAGCGTGCCGCCGACCAAGTCGTCGCCGTCCTCCAAGTCCCCGTCGCCGGAGTCCCCGTCGCCGAAATCGCCGTCACCGAAATCGCCGTCGCCGGAGTCCCCGTCACCGAAGTCCCCGTCGTCCGAGCCGCCGACCTCCGGGACCCCGTCCTCGAAGTCGCCCGAGCCCGAGCCACCGCCGCAGTCGGACAACTCGGCGCCGGCGCCGCCACCGGCCGATACATCCGCCTCGGAGTCCATGGCCTCCAGCGCGTCGAGCCCGCCCGTGGCCCCCGACGCCGCTCTTGACTTGTCCTCGTAGTCTCCCGCCTCACCGGAGTACTTCAGACGGGCCGCGGCGGGTGTTCTCAGCCGAGTTCGAGTGTGGTGACGCCGTAGGTACGCTTGGTCCGGACCTCGGGGACCGGGCCGGTGTACATGCGCACGGTGTGCGAGCGCGTCTCGAGACCGCGGGCCGTTGCCAAGGCCCCCGCGGCGTGCTGGGGTTCGGGAATGTCGATGGAAACCTCGTCCTCCGCGCCGACGTGGGCGGTGAGAGCGTCGAAGAGGGCTTCGGCGTCCTCGGGGGTGTCGGCGAACAGTGGCCCGATCCGCCGGCCGTCCAGCGCCGGGCGGATCACGCCGTAGCCGGTGACGCGGCCCTCCCGCAGGCGGGCGTACGCGATGTGGCCGGCAGCGGTCAGCCAGCGGCTGACGAAGGCGGGCCGTTCGGCGGGGAAGCACTGCCGGTCGTACGCCGCGATCGCGTCGATGTGCTCCCCGGCCACGGGGTGCGATCCGCGCGTAGTTGAACGAGGTGGGGGTGATCGGAGATCGCGGTGAACGCGGTGTGGGACCACCAGGCCGGAATGATCAGCACCAGTGGGCAGGCCGCCGCGAGCCATACCGCCTTGACGGGCGTACGGGTGCGCAGGGACACCGAATGCCACCAACGGGAGCCGGGCATCGCCCCGTCACGGGAGAAGGCGAAGATCTGGCGGGTATTGCTCGTCATGTTGGCGAGGCCACAGAACAACATGGCGCCGATCACGACCAGCAGGAGCAGCTTGGCGGCGCCCGTGCCAAGCGCATCGATGAGGATCTGCACCGGCGGCGCCGCCGAGCTCGCGGTGGCGGCGTAATCCCGGATCGCGTACACCAGAGCAAGCATGAGGATCAGACCGGCGCCCGCGCAGTACGCGATGGCGCGCATGCCACTCCACCGTCCCCGCCACGTCCGAAGCGGCCGACCAACACCTCGCAGTGGTGAACTCCGGCCCGTTCGAAGCCCGTTCAGCTCGCCCGGGGCCGTCTGCGCGCTGCGGCCGTGATCAGCCGCGGTCGGGTGCGAATTCGATCGAGTTCCCCGCCGTGATCTCCGCTCCCATGTTGCGCTGCATCATCCGCAGCGCGGCGTCCGCCAGATCGGCGTGGATATGCGCGACGGCATCCTCAGCCACGGTCACGTGCAGATGGCGGATGTGCGCGTCCAGGGCGGAGTACAGGACGCACTGCTCGGTCACCTGCCCGCACAGCATCACATGGTCGATTCCCAGTTGGCTGAGCAGATACGAGAGCGGCGTCTCGTAAAAAATTGAATGCCGCGCCTTGATCACGAAGAGTGATTCTTCATCTGGCCGGATCGGTTCGACGAGATCGGCGTGGGGGCCCGAAAGCGCGGTCTCAAGGAGCTCTCCGTGATGAGATCTCCATTGGCCGAAGTTGTCGTTCACATAGATCACGGGAACCTCGTGCGCGCGGGCGCGTTCCAGCAGCTGGACGATGGCGGGCACGATCTTGGAGACCGAAGGAAGAAGCAGGTCGGCGTCAGCGTGCTCATATGTGTTGATCATGTCGATGACAATGAGTGCGCTCTTCCTCATACTCGCCATCGTCGCACTCCTGCAGGCCGCTCACCGCTCGGCAGGCTTCGAGCCCTGGTCGGGCCCTAGTCCTCGGGGCCCGGCACCTCACGAGGCTCCAGGGGACGGGTGGCCGGGCCGTGCAGGACGGATCCGTCCGTGCCGAAGCGGGAGCCGTGGCAGGGGCATTCCCAGACCCGCTCGGCATCGTTGAACTGCACCAGGCAGCCGAGGTGCGTACAGCGTGCGGAGAGCGCACTGGCGTACCCCGCCTCGTCGCGGTAGACGGCGCACCGCCGTCCCTCCAGCCGCACGACGGCTCCACTGCCGGGCGGGACGTCGGTCACCGAGTCGACATGGCTGGTGCGCAGGCGGTCACCGACGAAGTGTTTGGCAACAGCGGTCTGGAACCGGGCGATTTGGGCTGTCTCACGTACCTGGGGCAGCCTTCGCGGGTCGTACAGGTCGGTCCACGCCGGCCGGCCGCCGCCCGCGATGTGGGCGGTGAGCAACCGGCCTGCCATCACGCCGTTGCTCATACCCCAGCCGCCGAAGCCCGTGGCCACATAGACGTGTTGTGTCCCCGGATGGGCGTGTCCGACGTACGGCAGGTGGTCACTCGAGTCGTTGTCCTGCGCCGCCCACCGATACGTCATGTCCGCGTCGGCGAAGCCCGGCAGCCGCTGTCGCGCCCAGGCGTCGAGGCGCGCAAACCGTTCCCTTACATCGCCCGCTCCCGGCTCGAACGACTCCCCGGTGACGATCAGCAGCCGCCGCGCCGCGTCGTAGGGCGCGCTGCGCACGGACCGCACCGTGTCCTCCGGGCTGAAGTACATGCCGGTGGGGGCGGCTTCGGTCGGCACCGGTGCCGCGACCACCAGTTCGCGCCGGGGCTTGAGCCGGGTGAAGAGCATCGTGCGGTCGAAGACCGGATAGTGCGTCGCGATGACCGCGTCGCGCGCCTCGACCGACGCCCCGTTCTCGGTGGTCAACCGGCAGCGGCTGCCGTCGTGGAGCCCGGTGGCGCGGGTGCGCTCATGGATGCGGCCTCCCGCGCCTGTGATCCGCTCGGCCAGGGCCAGCAGGAACTTCCGCGGGTGGAACTGGAGTTGCCCCTCGACGCGCACCGCGGCGGCCACCGGGAAGGACAGTTCTGTCTCGGTCACGTACGACGCGTCGAGTCCTGCCCGCCCGGCCGCCTCCGCCTCGGCCTTGATCTCGTCCGCTCGCCGCGGATCCTCCACGTACGTGTGGGCGGGGGCGCCCTCCAGGTCGGCGTCGATGTCGAGGTCGGCGCAGAGGGCGGCTGTCCGGTCGACCGCGTCCTGCTGCGAGAGCGCGTACAGCGCGGCGTCGTCGGCGCCGTGCCTCGCCGCCAGCCGCGCATAGCCCAGACCGTGCAGGGCGGTGAGCTTGGCCGTGGTGTAGCCGGTCACGCCTGCGGCGATCCGGTCGGCCTCCAGGACGACGACGTCCAGACCTGCCCGGACCAGGTCCCAGGCGGTGCACAGGCCGGCGATGCCCGCTCCGACCACGGCCACGTCCGCGGTCGCGTCCACGCCGAGGGGCGGATAGCCCGTGCCTGGCGTCGTGGCCATCCAGTACGACTCGTCAACAGTGGGGCGTTGTTCAGCCATGTCTCCTCGGCCTCCGGGGTGTCGTCAGATGTCACCGCGAAGGCGGGGCAGGACGCTGGTGCGGTAGAAGTCGAAGAAGCCCTGCTGCTCCGGCCCGATCTGGTTGACGTACACCTCGTCGAAGTCGGCATCCGCGTAGGCGCGGACGGCTTGCACGTGCTCGTCGACGTCGTCGCCGCAGACCACGTTGGCGCGCACCATCTCTTCGGTGACCAGTTCACAGGCCTGCTCGAAGTGTTTCGGGGTCGGCAGGACCTGACCGAGTTCCCCGGGCAGCTGGGTATTCGGCCAGAGGCGGTGCACGGTCTTGACCGCACGGTCGCGATCAGTTCCCCAGCAGACCTTCAGCCCGCCGACGACCGGCTTTGGGCCGCCGCCGGCCCTTCGGAACTGGCCCACCAGGCCTCCGTCGGGGGCCATCGTGACGAATCCGTCCCCGATACGGCCGGCGAGTGCGGCGGCCTTGGGGCCGAAGCCCGAGACATACACGGGTGGCGGCTTGTCCGGAAGCGTGTATATACGGGCGTTCTCCACCGTGTAGTGCCGCCCCCAGTGGTTGATCTGCCTGCCGGTGAAGAGATGCCGTATGACCTGGACAGCCTCTTCCAGCATCTCCATCCGCAGGTCGGCGGCGGGCCAGGCATCACCGAGCACATGCTCGTTGAGGGCCTCGCCGGTGCCCACGCCGAACCGGAAGCGCCCGTCCGTCAGCACCGCGGACGTCGCCGCTGCCTGCGCGTTGATCGCCGGATGCATCCGCACGGTCGGGCAGGTCACCAGTGTGATCACCGGCAGCGAGCAGACCTGGGACAGGGCGCCGATCATCGACCAGACGAAGGGGCTCTGCCCCTGCTCGTCGTTCCAGGGGTGGTAGTGATCCGAGATCGCGAGCAGATCGAACCCGGCCTGCTCGGCCAACCTCGCCTGCGACAACAGCTCGGCCGGCCCGAACTCCTCGGTGGTCAGAAAGTATCCGTACGCAGTGGTCATTGCGGCCTCACTCCCCGTTCCTTGTCATCGTCGTACGGCCGGCGCAGCAACGCTCCCAGGCCGCCGACCGGGACGTCGTCGTGTCCCTGGGGCGGCACCCGGAGTGCCTCCGCGCCGCTCACCGCCGCGCAGCGGAGCAGCGCGTCGTCCGCGCGCGCCGACGAGGGTTGCGGTTCGCCCAGGTACTGGAGGTCCGTACGGCGTACCGCCAACTGCTCGGGCTCGCTGCCCACCCAGACTTCGTGGTGCGCGTCCGCCCCTTCGGGCCGTATGAACAACTGGCGATCCGGTCCTCGCGTGCCGCGTCGACCAGGGCCGGTAGGCCCTCGGCTGTCGCGGCGGGGGCGGCCCGGAAGCGATCCAGCTCCTCCTCGGCGCGCCGGTTCAGATGGTCCTGGCGGGACCGCAGGTCCCCCGCCAGAACGACCAGGTCGGCACCGCAGTCCTCCTGGTTCGCTGCGATCGCCGGCGCGATCTCGCCGGCGTTGTGGTCCCGGGTATCCCAGGTTTCCCAGGTGTCCCACGCTCTGCTGGTGGTGGCTCGCGGACCAGTGGGTGCTCGTGGCGGTGCGGTGGATGGGCCACTGCTTGCCCTGGGCCTGTCCGACCGCCCGACTGCCCAGTGGGCTGCGCGGCTCCAGGTGCGCGCCCGTGCGATCGATGTACGCGACGAGGCAGACCGGTTCCTGCACGGCGAGGTCCAGCAGCGGGGCGACGCACGGATGCGCCGACCAGGAGACGTCGGAGGCGCCCGGCGGGCGATGGGCGAGCGGTGGGTCGAGGCCTACCTCGCCGCCCGTGGCGAAGACGGCCGGGCCGGACTCTCCCGGGTAGTGCGGCCGGGTGGTGAGCGCCTCGTACACCGCGGGGCCGGTGGCCTCGTCCGCCCCTTGTACGGCCAGCTCCCGGCACGCCTCCCTGACCTGGAGCTCACGGCGGGAAGGAGGGGACTCGTCGGTCCAGGCGGTGTCGAGGTGAACGCCGGCCCAGGGACCGGGACGCTCATAGAGAGGCGCGAGAAATGCGAGTTGCATGGATTCCTCCCGGAGTGGCCGGGTACTGCGTCCCTGCGGGTACCCGGAAGGTCATGAGTCACACAGCGCATCCGCCGGAACGGAAAGAGGACAGTCCCATGTCAGCGACTGAAAACCCGGGCCAAGGAATCGACCCGACCCATCTCGACGATCATGATTTGCAGCGCGAGCTCGAAACCATCCACCGGAGTCGGCACGACACGTTGCTGCACGGCTCGCCTGCCGCGCTCAATGCCCACAACATCCGGATGGCCCAGTTGGAGGGCGAGTATCTGCGTCGTCATCCGGAGCGTCCGGTGACGCCGGGCAGGACGCGGGCCGGTGCCCGCGCGCGGGAGGAGTGAAGGGGGGCCGGGGAGCCCGCCCTCCGTATCCTCTCCGACGCAGCGGCCAGCCGGTTGTCGAGCCGTCAGCTCTTCGCGAACTCCGCGGTGAACGCCGCCGAGAACGCCTTGAGGTCGGCCGGCTTCCGGCTGGTGATCAGAACGTTCGGACCGGCATCGCAGGCCCTGACCTGCTCGTCGACCCAGTCTCCTCCCGCGTTGCGGATGTCGGTGCGCAGGCTGGGCCACGAGGTCAGCGTCCGGCCCCGCACCACATCCGCTTCGACGAGCGTCCAGGGAGCATGGCAGATCGCGGCCACCGGCTTGCCCGCCTCGAAGAAGTCCCGTACGAACGCCACCGCACGCTCGTCCAGGCGCAGCGCGTCGGGGTTGGCCACGCCGCCTGGCAGCACGAGGCCGCCGTACTCGTCCACGGTGGCGTCGGCGACCGTCAGGGCGACCGGGAAGGTGTCCGCTTTGTCGAGGTGGTTGAAGGCCTGCACCCGGCCGGGCTTGGTCGAGATCAGCCGGGGCGTGTCCCCGGTGTCGGTGACCGCCTCCCACGGATCGGTGAGTTCAATCTGCTCCACGCCTTCGGGCGCCGTCAGAAATGCGACCAACATGCGATCACCCCTCACTGTTCGGGTTTGCCAGGCTGATCTCGGCGAGTGCCGAGTCCGGGTTCTCGGAGACAGCGAGATCTCCGATGCTGACCACGCCCACCGGACGGCCGTCCTCCACCACAGGCAGCCGGCGTACCGCACGGCTGCGCATCAGTCTCGCGGCGGCCGCGATCCCGTCGCCGGGGCTGACGCACACCGGGTCGCGCGTGCACACCGAGCCGGCGCTGACGGTCAGCGGGTCGTTGCCGTCCGCGATCACCCGCACCGCGATGTCACGGTCGGTGAGGACTCCGACCAGCCGGTCGCCGTCGGCGACCAGCACATCTCCGATGTCCTGGGCACGCATCAGCCGGGCCGCTTCGACCAGCGAAGCATCGGGCCGTACCACCACCACTCCGAACGTCATGACTTCCCTCACGAACTGTGCCATGGCTGCTCGCCCGCTCTCCCTGGCTCTTCGGCGCTCTTGGGTCGGAGACTGTGAGACCCCGCCTGAAGTACCCAAGGCGGGCTCCCCCATGCCTCCGAAAAGAACAGAAGCTCTGAAGGTTCCAGGTTTGAAGGCTCCTGGGTCGGGGACTCGACGAACCGGCCGAGCGGCCATGGGATGACGCACAGAGCCTCGGGCGCGGACGGCGGTCCGCGCCCGAGGCGTATCACCGGCCCTCAGCTCCAGTGCGGTGCCTGGCGCTGCCGCTCATGTGTTCGTCTGCCCTGCCCCAAGGTCTGGAACGAACGGTCTGGCGTGTCGAGCGGCCAACACCCGCGACGGCCCGGTAGGCGCGTCGGGCCGTCCGTTTCCCTCGACCGCTGCGGGGCACCCGCCAGGTCCGTACGGCGCACGACACGAAGCACGACACAAGGAGAAGACCGGCATGACTGTTATGAAGAGCACTCTTTCCGAACCTGCACGTCAGGTCACCGGGGACGCGCTTCAGGGCACGCTCGTCGACCTGCTCGCGCTCTCGCTCATGGCCAAGCAGGCACACTGGAACATCGTGGGCCCGCGTTTCCGCAGCATCCACCTCCAACTCGACGAAGTGGTCGCCGCGGCACGCGCCTACGCGGACACCGTCGCGGAGCGCGCGGCGGCACTGGGCATCTCCCCGGACGGGCGCGTCACGACGGTCGCCGAGACCGGTTCGGTGGCCGACCCCAAGGAGGGCTGGCTGCAGGACACCGAAATCGTGTCCCTGCTGGTCGACGCATTGGAGGAAGCGGTCCTACGGCTGCGCGAGCGGATCGCCGCGACGGAGGAGTCCGACCGGGTGACCCAGGACCTGCTGATCGAGATCACGGCCTCGCTGGAGAAGCATCGCTGGATGTTCCAGGCAGAGAACTCGCCGCTCTGACACAGGTCAGCAGCGGCCATCCCGAGCCGGCGTGGATCAGAGGAAAGGGGCGCCGCTGTATGAACCGACACGAGGGAATTGCTCTCGACAGCACCCTGTCCCTGTGGACCCACGGCTATGCCTGGCTGCCCGACCTCAGGCGGCGCTCCGGGGACAAGCCGGTCCGGACCCGGTTGCTGGGGCGGCCCACGACCGCTGTTCACGGTCGCGAGGCCGTGCAGTTCTTCTACGACGAACAGCATGTGAAGCGGCGCTCGGCGCTTCCGGGACCCGTCCTCGACACACTCTTCGGCCACGGCGCGGTCCACATGCTCGACGACCAGGCGCACGAGGCACGCAAGGCGCTGTTCATGTCGCTCCTCAAGGACGAGAACGCGGTCGCCGCGCTGGTGGAACGCGCGCTGTCGGAGTGGGACCGCGCGGCCGTCTCATGGGCTCGGCGGCCCCGGATCGAACTCTTCACCGAGTCGAGCCGGGTCATCACCCGCGCGGTGTGCGCCTGGGCCGGGATTCCCCTCCCTGACGAGCCTGGCGGCCCTGACGCCGGTGACCACGCAGATAACGGGGCGCGTCGGCTGGCTGCCGATCTCGTGGCCTTGGTCGACGGATTCGCGGCGGCCGGCCCGCGCCACTGGCGAGCACGTCACGCACGCGCCCGCCAGGAGGAATGGCTGAGGACGCTGATCGAGGACGTACGAGTCAAGGAGCAGGCCCGCGAAAGAGAAGCGGAACCCGAACGCTCGGCGCTCGCGTCCGTGGCACTGCACCGCGATGAAGCCGGTGTCCTGCTGGACACGCACACCGCGGCGGTCGAGGTGCTCAACAACATCATCCGCCCCACAGTCGCGGTGGCCTGGTTCGTGACCTTCGCGGCTCACGCGCTGCACCGCTGGCCGCACCTCGGGGAGTCACTGCGCAAGGGCGATGCCGCGTACGCGAAGGCCTTCGCCCACGAGGTACGCCGCTTCTACCCCTTCGTGGCGTTCGTGGGCGGTCTCGCCGCCGAGGAACTTCAGTGGCACGGCACCACGATTCCCGCCGACTCGGTCATTCTCCTGGACATCTACGGGCAGAACCACGACCCCGAACTGTGGAGTGCCCCCTACGCCTTCGACCCCTCGCGCTTCCTGGGAAGGGCCCCGGCGAGCGACGAGCTCATCTCCCAGGGCGGCGGCGAGGCCGCGACGGGTCACCGCTGCCCGGGCGAGGACATCACCGTCGCTCTTCTGCAGGCTCTGGCGATGCGACTTGCGTCGATGAACTACCTCGTCCCGCAACAGGACATGACGATTCCACTGCGCCGTATGCCGACCCGCCCCCGCAGTGGCTTCGTCATGTCCCTCCAGCGTCCCGACTGAGCCCCGCGATGTGCCGTGCGTCGTCCCTCAGCCCTTCAGGAAGGCGAGCAGGTCGTTGGTGAATGCCTGCTCGTAGTCGCCGGTCAGGTCGTGCGGTGCGCCTGGATAGACCTTGAGGGTGGCGTCCTTGACCAGCTGTACGGACTTGTGGGCGGCGGCCCCGATGGGCACGATCTGGTCGTCGTCGCCGTGCGCGATGAGGGTGGGGACATCGATGCGCTTCAGGTCCTCGGTGAATCCGAGAACTGCTTGATGCAGTCGTACGCGGCCTTCGACCCGGCCTGCATGCTCTGCAGCCAGAACGCGTCGCGGGTGCCTTGCGAGACGGTGGAGCCGAGCCGGTTGGCGCCGAAGAAGGCTTCGCTCAGATCCGCGCCCGCGGTCCGGCGGCCCGTGCTCGGCTCCGCCACCGTGGAGTTGCTGCGGGCACTGATCGCCTCGGCGCGCAGGAACCGACGGCCTTCTGGCGCGCTGGGGGCCTGAGTGTCGATGCGGGTGCTGAGATCTCAGGGGCCACCCGCATCGAGCGCTCTTTCAGTGGTCGTCCCAGTGCCCTTCGTGGTCGGCGTGCCGGTGACCGTCGTGCACATAATCGATGTGGTCCCCATGGGGCACCGCCACGTGTCCACATCCCTCGCCGTGCTGGTGCGCGTGGTCGCCGTGAGTGGTGTGCCCGCCGGCCTCACACTCGTCCACATGGTCGTCGTGGACCCGGTGGAGGTGTCCGTCGTGGGCGTAGTCCACGTGGTCCCCGTGCGGGAGCGCGACATGGCCGCAGCTCCCATTGTGCTGGTGCACGTGGTCGGGATGGGGGGCGTGTGCAGTAGTCATGAGATTCCCGGTTGCCTTTCGGAGCCCAGCAGCGCTCGTACGTTTTGCGCCACTGGCTCAATTCTCCTCTCCGATGAGGCGTACCACAGCCGCTAACACGCCAGGGGTCACCCGGTCGTATGTTCGCCCCTCAACGTGCCCAGTCCAGGCCGACTTGCTGATTATCGTCGCCCTCGGCCGACTGTTCGGCGCCGGCCGGCGGCTGACGCACCCCGGCTTCCGGGCGTGGCAGAAGCAGATCGACCCCGGCTTCCGGCACGGCCCCGCCGCGCCGCAGGCGCTGGATCCCCGAAGCCCCCCGCGGGGGGGCAACGGGGATCAGGTCATGACCCGGCGCGCGCCAGGCGCAGCGTCACCAGCTCGAAGGGGCGCAGCGTCAACTTCACCGCGCCGCCCGCCAGTTCCGGCTCCGGCACGTCGGCGAGCTGTCTCTCCAGCAGGTCGGTCGCGGTGACGTCGCCGATCTCGAAGCCGATATTCAGCAGGGCTCGCGCCCGGCCGCCCTCCGACTCGTAGAGGCGTACGACGACATCGCCGCTCGCGTCGTCCGCGAGCTTTACCGCGCTGACGACGACCGCGTCGTTGTCGACCGCCACCAGCGGCGCCACCTCGGCGTCACCGGCGACCCGGCGCTCCGGCAGATTGATCCGGAAGCCCTCACGGACCGCGTCGCCGATCACCGCGCCCGGCACCAGGGCATGGCGGAATCGGTGCACGCCCTGGTCGGTCTCGGGGTCGGGGAAGCGCGGGGCACGCAGCAGAGAGACGCGGAGCGTGGTCGTCGTACCTGAGTCCGACGCCCGGACGGTACGGGTGACGTCGTGGCCGTACGTCGAGTCATTGACCAGCGCCACGCCCCAGCCGGGCTCCTCGATGTGCACGAAGCGGTGATTGCATGCCTCGAACTTGGCTGCCTCCCAGCCGGTGTTGGTGTGAGTGGACCGGTGGAAGTGGCCGAACTGGGTCTCCGACGCGTACCGCTCGGCGTGGATGTCGAACGGGAAGGCGGCCTTGAGGAACTTCTCGGTCTCGTGCCAGTCGACCTCGGTGTCGATGTCGAGACGCTTGACGCCGGCGGCCAGAGTCAGCAGCTGGGTGACCTTCGAGTCGCCGAAACTGCGGACGACGCGCACGGAGGCCGAGCCCCCGACCGCGGTGACCTCGTCGGCATCGGTCAGATCGGTGACGGTGTTCCGGTAGAACTCATCCACGTCCCATGCGTCCCACATGTTCGGGAAGTCGGGGTGGATCTGCAGCAGGTTCACCGCCTGCCCGGGGGCGACCGTCTCTCGCTCCGCGCCGATGTCGTACGCGGAAACCACCAGACCGCGTGCGTCGATCTCGACCCGGAGAAGACCGTTGTCGAGAACGAAGCCGCCGCCCTCCCGCGGCGACAGCTGGGCTTTGCCGCCGACGGTGGCGACCGCGGCGCCACCCGCCGCGACGCCGTGCCGCTCGTGCGGCGCAGCATTGAAGACCAGCTGTGTGCCGGCCGCCGCGTCACCGGCCAGCGCACGCTGCGCGGCATCGATGATGCCGGTCAGCTCGTCGGCCACAGCCGCGTAGGTCTTCGCCGCCTCCCGGTGCACCCAGGCGATGGACGAGCCGGGCAGGATGTCGTGGAACTGGTGCAGCAGCACCGTCTTCCAGATCCGGTCCAACTGCCCGTACGGGTAGGGGAAGCCGGCCCGAACCGCGGCGGTCGCGGCCCACAGCTCGGCCTCGCGCAGCAGGGACTCGCTCCTGCGGTTGCCCTGCTTGGTCTTCGCCTGGCTGGTGAGGGTCGCGCGGTGCAGCTCCAGGTAGAGCTCACCGACCCAGACCGGCGGGTTCGCGTACTCCGCCTCTGCCTTGGTGAAGAAGTCGGCGGGCTTCTCCCATTCGACGGTCGCCGAGCCGTCGAGGCTGCGCAGCCGGGCAGCCTTGGCGACCATCTCGCGGGTGGTGCCGCCGCCCCCGTCGCCCCAGCCGGTGGGCGCGAGCGAGTGCCTGGCGACGCCCTTGTCCTTGAAGTTCTTCGCCGCGTGGGCGATCTCGCTGCCCTTCATCGAGCAGTTGTAGGTGTCGACGGGCGGGAAGTGGGTGAAGATGCGGGTGCCGTCGATGCCTTCCCACTGGAAGGTGTGGTGCGGGAACGAGTTGGTCCGGCTCCAGGAGATCTTCTGTGTGAGCAGCCACTTGGAGCCCGCGGCCTTGATGATCTGCGGCAGCCCGGCGGCGAAACCGAAGGTGTCGGGGAGCCACGCCTCGTCGTTCTCGATACCGAACTCGTCGAGGAAGAAACGCTTGCCGTGCACAAACTGCCGGGCCATCGCCTCCGAGCCCGGCATATTGGTGTCGGACTCGACCCACATTCCGCCGGCGGGCACGAACCGCCCTTCCGCCACCGCCTTCTTGACCTTCGCGTAGACCTCGGGCCGGTGCTCCTTGATCCAGGCGAACTGCTGCGCCTGCGACATGGTGTAGATAAAGTCCGGCTCGTCCTCCAGCAGGGCGGTCATGTTGGAGGTCGTACGGGCGACCTTGCGCACCGTCTCGCGCAGCGGCCACAGCCAGGCAGAGTCGATGTGGGCGTGGCCCACCGCGCTGATGCGGTGCGCGGTCGGTGCGGCGGGCGTCGCCAGGACGCCGGCGAGCCGCTCGCGGGCGGCGGCAGCGGTGCCGTTCACATCCTGCAGATCGATCGCGTCGAGCGCATGTCCGACGGCGCGCAGGATGTCCCAGCGGCGGGCGCCATCCACGGGCAGCTCCTGCATCAGCTCACCCAGCACCTCCAGGTCGAGCACGAGCTGCCACACGTTCTCGTCGAAGACGGCGAGATCCATGCGGGTGAGCCTGTACTGCGGGTCCGTGCCCGCGGTCTCCTTGTCGCCGAGCTGTGTCGGCAGGAAGGGGTGGTAGCCGAGGATCACCGGGTTCGATGCCGCCTCGATATACAGCCGCACCTCCTCGCCGCCCTCGACGGGCGCGCCGATGCGCACCCACTGGTTGCGCGGGTTGAGCCCCTTCACCGGGGAGCCGTCGGGGCGGTAGACGAGGCCCTCGCACTGAAAGCCGGGCATGTTCTCGTCGAAGCCGAGGTCGAGGATGGCTTCCACCGTGTTCCCGGCCCACTTTGCCGGTACGGTCCCGGTGACCCGGAACCAGCTGGTGCCCCACGGAGCGCCCCACATGTCGCCGACCGCGATCGGCGCGGGCGAGGCGGCCAGGCCTTCGGCGACCGGGACGGGCGCGCCCGGCGCGTTCCAGACGGCCACCTCCAGCGGTACGGATTCGGGGTACACGGCAGGGCGGATGCGCTCGTCGAGGACACGCTTGAGGCGGGCTTCGACCAGGGTGCGGTCGTCATGCATGAGGGGTCACTCCGAGGGTTTCGGTGGCTGTTACCCAATGATGGACGGCGGTCGCGGGGGCCGACGCGGTCTGGAGCTCCCCGACTGCGCGCAGTTCGAACCCCGCCGACCGCTCACCCTGCTCGGGCTCCAGGCCGGGAACGAAGAAGGCTCGTGACAAGTTGCCCCGAGGAGGCGCCGTGTCCCGTCGGGCAGGACGCGGTGCAGTGTGTAATGACACGTACGGCGCCAGGAGCGCCCTGCCATACGAAACACAGGTTGCCGCCCGTGGCGGCGGTGATCCGCAGCTCGCCCGGGGCGGCGGGGCTCTGTGCGGCCTTGTCGCGGACGGCCAGGGCGCCGAGCCGGGTGCTGGCGGGTGACTCGGCGCCCACGGCGCTCATCTACGACAACGATGTGATGGCCACGGCCGGAGCGAACATCACGGCGGGCCTTGGCCTGTCCGTCCCTGGCGATGTGTCGATCGTCTCGTGGGAGGACTCGGCCCTGTGCCGGATGGTCCACCCCTGGCTGACCGCGCTCTCCCGGGACACGATCGCCTTCGGGCGGATCGCCGCGCAGTGCTGACCGCGCTGCTAGACGGTGGCGCCGCCCGGGACGTACAGGTTCCGCTCCCCGAGCTCATCGAGCGCGAGATCACAGCGCCGGCGGGCATCGACTAACCTGCCGGGGCCACGATGCCGCGTGCGATGCCCAGGTCCACGAGGTCCTGGGGGCGCAGGTGAAGCTGGTCGGCCGTCTCGCGAGTCGCCCCGGCCCCGCGTTTGAGGATCGCGGCGGCCAGCTCCGGAGCTATGACGGAGAAGTAACTGTCCGGCGTGACCCAGGTGTTGTGGGGTGCGGCGAGCGCGAGTGCGCCACCGGAGCCGCCCTCGCCGATCAGCAGAGTGGTGACCGGCACGCGGACGGTGGCCACGGCGCCGAACAGGTCCGCGATGGCGGCGCCCGCTCCCGCACGTTCCGCGTCGGCGTCGTTGGCGGCGCCCGGTGTGTCGATCAGGGTGAGCACCGGGACGGACAACCGGTCGGCGAGGCGGATCAGCCGGGCCGCGGTGCGGTAGCCGGCCGGGAGTGTGGGGGTGCCGCACTGGGCGGCGTACGCGATGGCCCGGCCCTCGCGCAGGCCGAAGCCGCAGAGCATCCCGCGGTCGACACCTCCGCAGCGGTCGCCGCTGACCGACTCGCGGGTCTCGAAGTACGCGTCGAGATAGGCGGCGGCGCGGGACCGGTCGGGGGAACGGGCCTGGAGCACCGCGTCCCAGCCGGTGGCGGGGAGCCCGGCACGGCCCAGGGCATGGGGCGTCGGCGCGGGCTGGAGGAACTGGCCGGACTCGGCCGCGTGGCCTGCGGCCGGCGGCCGGTGGGCGGCATCGGACGCGGCGGGCAGCGGCGTCGAGGAACCGCCCGTCAGCAGCCTCAGCCACCGTTCCAGCGTCCCGGGCAGCTCCTCCTGCCGCACTACCGCGTCGACATGGCCCGCCGCCCATTGCGCCTTGGCCGTGTACGCGTGCGGATCCGCCTCCGGCGGGCGTACGCGCGAGCCGGCGAAGCCGATCTGGGCATCGGGCAGCGCCAGGATCACGTCCGCACCCGCGCCCAGCGTCGCCCAGCCGCCGCCCGTCGTCGGGTCGCGCACCACCGCGACCTGCGGCAGCCCGGCCGCCCGGGTCAGTGCGGACTGCCGTGCCACGCGCTGGAGTTGGACCAGCGCGCGCATCCCCTCCTGCATCCGGCTGCCGCCGGTAGCGATCAGTGAGACGACGGGCAGCCCTCGCTCTCGCGCATGCGTGTGCGCCGCCTCCAGCCGGTCGCCGGTCCGCTCGCCCAGCGATCCGCCCAGGAAGCCGAACTCGAAGGAGATCAGCACCGCTTCGGTGGCCCCGACCAGGCCGGTGCCGCAGACGACCGACTCCTGTTCGCCGGTGCGTTTCGCGGCGCGGGCGCGCTGCTCGTCGTATCCCTGCCAGGCGATGGGGCCGTCGGGGGCGGACACGCCCTCGGGGACGGGCAGTTCGGTGAAGGCGGATGTCACCCGGGTGACGGCATCGCGGGCCGTGAGGTGGTCAGTCATGGAGGGCCCGCTTCATGACCTTGCCCATGTCGTTGCGCGGCAGGGCCTCGAGAAAGCGCACGTCACGAGGGCGTTTGTGCGGGGCAAGCTGCGCTGCGACATGCGCGGACAGCTCCTCAGTCGCGGGTGGCTCGGACGGGTCGGCCGGCACGATCCAGGCGACGATCCGCTCGCCCAGGTCCGCGTCCGGCTCCCCGGTCACCGCCGCCTCCCGTACGCCGGGGTGGTCGAGCAGCGCATTCTCGATCTCGCCCGCGCCGATCTTGTAGCCGCCGCTCTTGATGAGGTCGGTGGCCTTGCGGCCGACGATCCGGACATACCCGTCGGCGTCGAGGCTCGCCATGTCCCCCGTACGGAACCAGCCGCCGTCGAAGGCGGCCGCGGTCGCGTCGGGCCGGTTCAGATACTCCGTGAAGAGGTTCGGCCCGCGCACCTGGATCTCGCCGATGCCGTCGCTCTCGTCGACCAGCCGCAGCTCAACTCCCTTGAGGGGCAAGCCGACCGTGCCGGGACGCGGCTCGCCGTCGGCGCGCACGGAGGTGTTCATGAGCGTCTCCGTCATCCCGTACCGCTCGATGACGCGGCGGCCGGTCGCCGCCGCGATCCGCTCGTGGTCGTGCACGGGCAGCGCGGCCGAGCCGGAGACCAGCAGCCGGGCCCCGGCCAGGGCCTTCGCGAGCTGCGGATCGCCGGGAACTGCCTCGGCGATCCGGTGATACATCGTCGGCACGCCGAACAGCATCGTCGCGCCCGACTCCAGCTCGCGCGCCACGCCGTCCGTGCTGAACCGTCCCAGGTGCCGCACCGAGCCGCCGCGGCGCAGCGGGCCGAGGATGCCGAGGATCAGTCCATGGACGTGGAAGAGCGGAAGGCCGTGGACGAGGACGTCGTCGGAGGTCCACTGCCAGGCGTCCTCAAGGGCGTCCAGGGTGGCGGTGATCGCGCGGCGCGGCAGCACGGCGCCCTTGGGCGGGCCCGTGGTACCCGAGGTGTAGACGATGAGGGCGGGCGCATCGGCGGACGGCTCGGGCGGCAGCGGCGCTCGCGCGGCGGTGGTCTCTATGTCCGTACGCGGCAAGGCGCGCAGTGCCGGGGGCAGTTCGGCGCCCGGCTCCGCCAGTACGAGTGACGGCGCGCTGTCCCCGACGATGTGCGCCAGCTCGCGCTCGCCGGTCTTCGGGTTGAGCGGTACGGCCGGCACACCCGCCAGCAGCGCGGCCACCACGCCCACCGCCGTCTCGAGGGTGGGCGTCGCCCAGACCGCGACCCTGCGCGCATCGGTGATCCGGGCGGCCAGTGAGCCTGCCGCCGCGGCCAGTTCAGCGTAGGTCAGAGACCGGTCGCCGAACCGGAGAGCGGGCAGCGGCGACCCTGCGGCGAGGGCGGGGAAGAGAGGGGACACGCGTCGTACTCCTTGCTGTCGTCGAGTCTGCCGGTTGTCCGAAGCCCGGCATCACGATGATCCCTCCGTACGCCGTCCGCTGGGGTGAAAAACGGTAAGGAAGCCCGGTCGCCGGGTGCGTTCCGGACCAGCACGTCGCGCAGGAGCAGCACTGCGGGCTGAGTGCGGGGCAGATGCTGCGGGACCGCTACGAACGCGAGCTCCACGCTCCCCGGCCGCGGGTAGCGCAATTCCGGGTCCACGTCGCCGGGTTCACCGCCGGCTCGTCGTCCGGCCGGGGCTCCAGCAGACCGGCCCCGTCACCGGCTCCCCGAAGCCGGCCGTATCGCTCCCCATCGCCCATCATCACGGTGGGGTGCGATATCCGCACCCCACCGCCTCTCGGCCGGTGATCCGGAACGAGTCGATGTGATCAGTACCTTCCGTGCGTGCGCGTCAGCGCATCGGGGAGATGCCGGCGTCGCCGCGAGCGCCTGCGCGGGCTCGGACACGACGGGGTGCGCGATCGTCCATGGCGGCCATGGCCAGGCCGAGCAGCAGTGCCACGGCGCCGACGATGATGTTGTTGACGATGGTCCGAGTCGTGTCGACGTTACCGACGACGACCCACGGAGAGATGATCGTCCATGCTCCGATGGCTATCGCGCACCAGGCCATGGCGTGTGTCCGCTCGTATGCCGAGCCGAACCCGCCCATGCACAGGACATAGGCGGCGCCGGTGATGAGGTTGCACACTGCCAGCGTGGTGAGGCCGTTGAACCCGGCTATCCACGGCGATGCGGCCAGGTACAGGCCGGTCAGCAGGGCGAGCGTCTCGATCGCCTGGGCACGGGGAGTGGTGGTCGCCCGTTCGAACCGGGAGCGCATCTCGGCCAGATCGGGGTGTTGCTCGATACTCGGATGGGTGGTCATTGTGGGGCGCCTCCATTCAGAAGCCTTTATCTGCCCTTTAACTCTGATATAACGCTTGTTGGGGCATTCCAGTCAACAGGTGGCGCCCAAGCACCTTTGGCCAGTGTTCTCCGGCCGCTCCGGGGGGTGCCCGGACCTGCCGAGAAGAGCACCATGGGCTCATGAACGGACGCATCGGTGACATCAGCGCACCAGGGCGCGTCGCGGCACCCGATGAAGGCATCGGCCTGGACGAACTGGCCCTCGCGGCCCGCAATCACGGGCTGCCGCTGGAGGCCATGCGCTACGACCTCACCCCGGCCGGACTGCACTACGTCCTGGTCCACTACGACATCCCCGCGGCCGACGCCGATGGGTGGGAGCTGACCGTCAGCGGCCGGGTGCGCACTTTGCTGACGCTGGACATGGCGACGCTGCGGTCGTTCCCTGCAGCCACCCAGCGCGTGACGATGGAGTGCGCGGGCAACGGCCGGGCCCGGCTCTCGCCGCGCCCGGTGAGCCAGCCCTGGCTGGTCGAGGCTGTCGGAACCGCCGAGTGGACCGGGGTGCCGCTGCGCACACTGCTCGCCGAGGCCGGGGTGGCTGCGGATGCCGTCGAGGCCGTCTTCACCGGTGCAGACCATGGCGTCGAGCGCGGTGTCGAGCAGGACTACCGGCGCAGTCTGCCGTTGCCCGTGGCAAGGGGCAACGAGCCAGAGGTGCTGGTGGCGTACGCGATGAACGGGCGTCCCCTGCCGCCGCAGCACGGCAGTCCGCTGCGGCTGATCGTCCCCGGCTGGTACGGCATGGCGCACGTGAAGTGGCTGTGCGACATCGCCCTCACCGACACCCCGTTCACCGGCTTCCAGCAGACGGTGGCCTACCGCTATCGGCAGCAGGCCGACGATCCCGGCGAGCCGGTCACCCGGATCGCGCCACGAGCCCTGATGGTCCCGCCCGGGTTCCCCGACTTCATGTCCCGGGCCCGTGTCGTACGGGCCGGTGAGGTGCCGCTGGAGGGCCGGGCCTGGTCCGGGCACGCCCCGGTGACGAGGGTGGAGGTGAGCACCGACAACGCCGGCTCCTGGCGCGAGGCCGAACTCGCCCCGGCGGACGGGCACCGGTGGGCCTGGCGGCGCTGGCAGTCCTCCTGGGCCGCCGCGCCGGGCAGCCATGTACTCAGCGTCCGCGCCACCGACGCCGATGGCCGCACTCAGCCCCTCACCGAGCCGTGGAACCGCGGCGGCTTCGCCAACAACCTGGTCCAGCGGATCCCCGTGCTGTGTCTGGAGAAATAGGTGTTCACGACGGCAGCGCCTGCTCGGCCCAGATCGTCTTGCCGGCGGATGTGTGCCGCGTGCCCCACCGCAGGGTCATCTGCGCGATGAGGAAGAGACCCCGGCCGCCTTCGTCGTCGCTGCCGGCGTGGCGCAGATGGGGTGAGGTGTGTCCGGTGTCGGAGACCTCGCAGATCAGCGTCTGCTCGCGGATGAGCCGCAGCTGAATCGGGCCGGAGGCGTACCGCATCGCATTGGTGACGAGCTCGCTCACCACCAGCTCGGTGGTGAACACGAGGTCGTCAAGGCCCCACTCGGCGACCTGCTCGGCGACCGCGGCCCGGGCCCGGCCGGCCTCCTCCGGATCGGCCGCCAGCTCCCACGCGGCCACCTGGTGGCGGTCCAGCGTGCGCGTGCGTACGAGCAGCAGCGCGGCGTCGTCGTCCACGGAACCGGGCAACAGTGGCCCCACCGCCTCGTCGCACAGTTCCTCCAGCGGGTGTCGGTGCTCGGTGAGGACGGCGCGGAGCCGGTCGAATTCGGCGTCGACGTCCCGGCCGCGGCCCCGGACGAGGCCGTCGGTGAACATGGCGACGAGGCTGCCTTCCGGCAGTTTCAGTTCCGCGCTCTCGAAGGGCAGGCCTCCGAGGCCGAGGGGCGGGCCCGCGGGCAGGTCGGGGAAGGTGACCGAGCCGGTCGCCGGGTCGACGACGCCAGGGAGGATATGGCCTGCGCGCGCCATTCGGCAGAGACCGGACACCGGGTCGTACACGGCGTACAGGCACGTCACCCCGAGCGCGGTGCCGTCGCTCTCGATGAGGGCGGCGTCCTGCTCGTCGGCGGTCTGCCCGATCAGGTCGTCCAGGCGCGCGAGGAGCTCCTCCGGCGCGAGGTCGAGCCGGGCGAGCACACGTACGCTCGTGCGTAGCTGGCCCATGGTGGCTGCGGCGCGCAGACCGTGGCCGACCACATCGCCCACGACCAGACCGACCCGCGCGCCCGACAGGGCGATGACATCGAACCAGTCGCCGCCGACTCCAGCCCTGCTGTCCGCGGGCAGATAGCGGTACGCCATCTCGACGGCCGTGAGTCGCGGCAGAGACTGCGGAAGCAGACTGCGCTGAAGCATGAGGGCGGCGGCGTGCTCACGGGTGAAGCGGCGGGCGTTGTCGATGCATACGGCGGCGCGGGCGACCAGTTCGTCGGCGACCGCCAGCTCACCGGTGTCGAACGGGTCGGGGTGGCTGTCCCGCGCGAAGGTGACCACTCCCAGCGTGGCGCCCTCGGCACGCAGGGGTACTACCAGCCGCGAGCTCGCGGGCGGTCGCCCGTCAGCGCCATGGGTGACCAGCCGGCGTTCCAGTACGGACCGCCCCGAGGAGAGGCTGCGTGCCTGGGGCGAGTCCGGCGGGAAGTCGATCCGCTGGGCGGGCCGCGCTTCGTCCGGGCCCGTTGCCCCGTGTCCTGCTCCCCACACCCGGACCACGCTTCGCGTCGGCTCACTGCCCGGCGTGGGCTGATCGCCGCCCAGGACTTCCTCCAGGAGGTCGACCGTGACCGCGTCGGCGAACTGCGGGACAGTGACAGCGGAGAGCTCCTGCGCCGTGCGGGCCATGTCCAAGGTGGTGCCCACCTGTCCGCCCGCTCGGACCAGAAGGTCCAGTCGCTGTTGCGCGAGATAGCGGGCGGTGATGTCCACCGTCTCCTCGCACACGCCCAGCGCGGGGGACCCGGCATCCTGCAGCCGGTAGTAGGAACACGACCAGACGTGGTCGTGCTCCGGGTCCGCGGGCGGGCGGCCTCGGTAGTGGAGTTCGATGACGGGCTCACCGGTGGCGAGCACCCGCCGCATGGTCTCCTCCAGCGTCGCCGGATACCGCGAGGAGAGGACCTCGCCGTGGGTCACCATGTCGTCCGGGCCCATGCCCGCGTACTGCGAGGTGCCCATCTCATGGAGCAGGGCGAAGTTCGTCCACACCACCCGTAGCTGCGTGTCGTAGATGGCCAGGCCGACCGGTGACTGCGTGGCCAGGCCGCGGAGCATCGCCTGCAGGGCCTCCCACTGTTCCGTCTCGTCCGCGTCGGCCAGGCTCAGCAGCCGGGCGGGCCCGGCTCCCGTGTGGGACAGCGGAAGCACCGTGGTGGCCACGCGGAGGGTCCGGCCGTCCCGGTGCCGCATGGGCAGCACCTGTCGACGGGAGAACGGTGCGCCCGGAAGATCCGCGGCCGTGCGATGCCCGCCCGCGGAATGCACCACCAGGGCGCCGATCGGGTGCCCGAGCACTTCCTGCGGCAGGTAGCCCAGCAGCGTCTGGGCCGTGGGGCTCCAGCCGACGACGGTGCCACGGGCGTCCAGTACGGCCGTGGCTGCTCTCGTGACGTCGAGGGGGCCGCGGAAGCCGCGATTCTCGGCTGCGTTCAGCGTGCTCATGGCACCCGCCTCGTTCCGGCCCCGACCCCGTGCGCCCGCGTCGTCCCGGCCCAGCGGGCGGCGAGCAGCAGTGCGATGTCGTCGGGCCGGTCGGTGGCGTGCCGCGCCTCGCGGATGAGGCGGTCCGCCGTCTCGGCGAGAGAGGACGAGCCGGCTTGGGCGAGTGTGCTGCGCAGCTGGTCAATGCCCAGGTCAATGTCGCTTCCCGGCAGCTCCACCAACCCGTCGGTGAACAGCGCCAGGACGTCGCCCCGCGCGAGCCGCAGTTCGGTGACGGGGTACGAGGCGTCGACGTCGACGCCGAGCACGACGCCACCGGGGAGGTCCAGGACCTCGGTGCGACCGTCGACGTGTCGCAGCAGGGGCTGCGGGTGCCCCGCCCGCACGGCCTGCGTCGCGCCCGTCGCCGGGTCGAGGACGATGTAGCAGCAGCTGGCGAACTGGCCGGGATCGAGGTCGATGAGCAGCCGGTTGGTCCCGGCCATCACCTCCTGCGGATCGTGCACGCTGAGGGCGAAGGCGCGTACGGCGCTGCGCAGTTGGCCCATGGTCGCGGCGGCGGAGACGCCGTGTCCCTGCACGTCGCCGATGACCAGGGCAAGACCCCGGCCGGTCTCGATGACGTCGTACCAGTCGCCTCCGACGTCCATTCCCTGGGTGCCGGGGAGATACCGCCCGACGGTGTCGACGTGTTCGAGTACGGGCAGCCGGTGCGGCAGCAGGGCGGCCTGCAGACCGCGGGCGAGAGCGGCCTCGGTGTCGTAGCGCTGGGCTCGCTGCAGAGCCTGCGCGATGAGTCCGGCCAGCGCGGTGAGGACCGTGCGCTCTTCGGGGCTGAAGCCGCGGGGCTGGTCGAAGCCGAGGATGCAGGAGCCGACGGGACGCCCGGAGGCGATCAGCGGCAGGAAGGCCCTGGCGCCGACGTTGGCGTCCATGGGGATGCCGGGGTAGGCGGCGCCCAGGCGTTCCATGGACTCGAAGAAGATGGGGCGGCCGGTGGTGAGGGTCTCCACGCCGGGCAGCCGGGCGTCGAGACCGACGCCGTTGAAGCGATCGAGGAAGCCACGCGGGAAACCGGTCTCCCAGGCGAGGTAGAGATGTCGCTCGCTCAGGAGGTAGATCGCCAGTTGCCGGCCGCCGAAGGCGGGCAGCAGTTCCTCCGTGACCACTGCGGACACCTGACGGGCGGTGACGGCCTCGGTCAGCGCGATGGCCAGGGCGACCGGGCGGTACAGCGCGGAGGCGCGGTCGGCGGGGGAGCCGAGTCCCGCGCCAGGCTGGGCGACGGACTCCGGCGAGTACGCGGGGCCTTCCTCCGCGGCGACAGTGAGGGTCACTCCATCGTGGCCGGGGTAGAGCGAGACGGACATCCACTCCTTGGACGCGCTCCGGGCCGTGAAGTAGACGGGCTCGTGGGAGATCAGTGCGGCCCGGAAGTGGTCCTCGTAACCGGGGTGCCCGAACCACGGCAGTGCCTCCCACAGGACACGCCCGGCCAGCTCGGACCGGGCGTGGCCGAGCAGGGTCTCCGCGCTGTGGTTGACGTGGGTGATCCGGCCGAGGCGGTCGAGCGAGAAGATGCCTCGCGGGAGCCGGTCGGTGGCTTCGGCGGCGATCGGCCCGATGCCGAGGTCCACGAGGAAGCCGGTCAGGTGACTGCCGGCCCCGTCATCCGGCGGGAGCGCGCGGCCCGAGATTTCGAGCAGGTGCGGTCGGCCGTCGGGGCCTCGTAGCCGCATCCTGCGCGCCACCGGCCGGCCCGACTCCACGGCCTGTCGGGCGATCGCCCACAGTCCGTACACGTCCTCCGGCGCCAGCCGCGCCGCAAGCGCCTCGATGGTGCCGGGGAAGGCCGCAGGGTCGCTGTCGAGGATCGCGCACAGTTCCTCGTCGGCGGATACGGAGCCGCTGACGAGGTCCCAGTCGAAGTGACCGATCCGCACCGGCGGCGTGGTGGCCGCGGGCAGCTGGACGGTGACCGGTTCACCCTCCCACTCGACGAGCGCTCCGCCGGCGCCCAGCTCCGCGAGGGTGCCGTCGAGCCGCCTCGCGGCGACTTTCAGTCGGCGGCGGTCGCTCTGGCTGACCGGGTGTCCGGGGGTGGCCCGGCGCAGCACCACGAGCACCCCGTACTTCTCGCGGCCGCTGCCGATCGGTGCGTACAGGGAGCCGAATGGGTACGGCATGCCCGCCATCAGCTGCGGGAAGCGGCGCATGGCTTCTTCGGCGTCGGCAAGATGGATGGCCTGGCCCGAGCGGTAGGCCTCGGCCACCGGGAACGGCCGGTTCACATGCATGCGCCACCAGGGGCGGAAGAGCCGGGCCGGCAGCCCGGCGAGCACGGCGAGGCGGAGCAGCCCCTGCGTCCGGGAGCGCAGGTAGATGCCACCTGCGTACCCGCCGACCGATTCGATTCCGCTGACGGCGGCCTGTGCGAGCACCATGGCCAGTTCGTCCGGAACCCGGCCGGTGGTGATCGGTTTCCCGGGCGGCGGCCCGCTCTCAGTCAGCGGTGCGTGCCCGGCCGCCCCGTACCAGTTCACACAGCCAGCATGCTCCCCGGCGGCAGTGGGGCGCATCTCAGTGCACCGCCCGCTCGGACAGCCACCGGCCCACCGAATGGAACATTGCGCACATATCGCAGGTAAAATTACACGCAGGAAGTTTTCCCTTCAAACTTCCCGCGAGCGAGCCTGGAGGTAACAGTGGATGTCCTCGTGCTCATCGGTCGCATTCTCTTCTGCGTCCTGTTCCTCAACTCGGCGATGGGCCACCTCACCAAGACGAAGGCCATGGCCGGTTACGCCGCCGCCCGCGGCGTCCCCGCCCCCGTGGCGGCGACCGCGGGCAGCGGACTCCTCCTCCTCATCGGCGCGCTGATGGTGGCGTTCGGGGTCTGGTCGGACCTGGGCGCGCTGCTGCTGGTCGTCTTCCTGGTCCCGACGGCGTTGCAGATGCACTCCTTCTGGAAGGAGACGGACGAACAGGCCAAGACGGTGGAGATGGTCAGCTTCTTCAAGGACCTGTCGCTGGCCGGTGCGGCGCTGATGCTGCTGGCCTTCTTCTCGTACGTGGGCCACGATCTGGGGCTCACTCTCACAGGTCCGCTCTTCGACATCAGCTGAGCGACCGCATCAGCCGATCGGTCAGCCAGTGTCGCCCGGCCTTCTCCTCTCCAGTGCCAGGCGGACCAGGGCCGCGGCGAAGACGGCCGGATCGGCGTCCCCCGCCAGTCGAGCGAGCTTCTTCGGCTCGTCCGGCAGCCCGAGGCGACGTGCGCCTTCGAGAGCCTTGTCGTCCAGATACGGAGCCACTTCGGGCCACACTCCCTGCACCTCGCGCAGGAAGATGTCCACGCCGGCCGGGCCGATGCCGGGGAACTTCTGCAGCAGCCCGCGCAGGGCGTCGACGTCCCCGCCGGCCTCCTTCCGCAGTCGGCGCAGATCGCCTCCGTAGGTGCTGATCAGCAGCTCGGCTCCGTCGCCGAGCTGGGTCGAGGTGCGCTCTTTGTAGCGGCGGTAGCCACCTCGCGCCAGCGCGTCGACCCGGTCCTGCCAGCTGGCCGCCGCCATCCGCTTGGGGTCGCCCAGTCCGACGTCGTAGAGCTCGCGGGCGGCGGCGACGGCGATGCTGCTGCGGATGCGGGCGCTCAGCAGGACGGCGAGCACCAGCAGCCGGTAGAGCGGCTGCGGGGTGTCCCGCAGCCGGATGCCCGCCTCCTCGGCGTACGTACGGCCGTAGGAATCGAGCAGCTCGCGGACCTTCTCCTCGTAGCGTGCTTGCGGCATGGCACGACCTCCCTTCTACGCAGGGGGTTTGAGCGGGTCGTGCCCGATCGACATCAGGCGGTGGCGCAGGCTCGGATCGCCCTCCCGCGGATCGTCATGCCGCTGGGTGCCGACGGCGTCCACCACCTCGTACATGACGTTGATGTCGTCATTCGTGAGGTCGGCGCGGCGCTTGTGCAGAATGCCGAGCACATGCAGCCCGGTGGGGCTGCCGTCGTCTTCCGGCAGCGGCTGTTCGCTCTTGTCCGCCTTGTCCGCGTCGTACGTCGTCAGCCAGGCGCTCAACTCCTGCGAGGTCATATTGACCACACGGTGGAACTCCGCCCAGAGCGCGTCGAGTTCAAGGGTGTCGATGTCGGCCATGGGTCCTTCCTCCTGGGGGTTTGCGCGGCCTCCTCGGACGGCGGCCTCCTCGGACAGCGGTCTCAGACCGTGGAGGAGAGGCCGCGCAGGGTGTCGAGCACCTCTCGGTCCGAGACCTGGCCGAAGTCCGCGTACCACTGCCCCACCGACTGGAAGTTGTGCGGCTGGTGCAGGCACATGAGGTCGTCGGCCTCCTCCTCCAGTTCCACGACGCTGCGCGGAGCGCAGACCGGCACGGCGAGAATCAGCCGTCCGGGGTTCTGGCGGCGAAGATGGCGCAGCGCGGCGTGCGCGGTGATGCCTGTGGCGAGGCCGTCGTCGACCAGGATGACACTTCGGCCCTGCACCTGAGGTTCGGGCCGCCCGGCGCGGTAGAGGTCGTCACGACGGTGCAGTTCGAGCCGTTCCATGGCCACGTCCGCCGCGAATTCCGACTCGTCCAGGCCCAGGACTTCCAGCGCCAGGCGGTCGAAGACGGGCGGGTCCTCGCCGACAACCGCCCCGATGCCGACTTCCCGTGCGCCCGGGGCACCGATCTTGCGGACCACGAGGACGTCCATGGGTACGTGCAGGGCCCGGGCGACCTCCGCGGCGACGGGCACACCGCCACGAGGCAGAGCGAGCACGACGACGTCGGTGAGGTCACCGTCCGCGGCCCATTCCAGGAGCCTGACACCAAGCTCCTGGCCGGCTTGCCGGCGATCGTCGAATCGCATGGCGTCCCTCCTAGCGACCGGCGCCCGACGTGCGCGAACGCGGTTCCGCCATCCTGCGGTGCGCAACCGCTTTCACGCTGTCCGGGAGTACCCTGCCGGCGAGCCCCTGGACCTTGGTCCTGGCAGAACCCGCGACGAGCTTCTTCCTCCCGGCCATCAGCGCCTCGAAACCCTGCCGCGCCACCAGCTCGGGATCGTCCTTCGGCTGCCGGCCGACCCTTGTGTCCTCCATCCCTGCCCGGTGGAAGAAATCCGTGTCCGTCGGCCCCGGCATGAACAAAGTGATCGTCACACCCGTGTCCTTGAGCTCGTTCTGCAAGGCCTGCGCGAACGACTGGATGAAGGACTTCGAGGCGTTGTACACGGCCTGGAAGGAGCCGGGCACGGTAGAGGCGATGGAGGAGGTGAAGAGCAGCCTGCCCTCGCCACGGGCGACCATGTCCGGCAGCAGGCGCTTCGCCAGCTGCACGGTCGAGGTGATGTTGAGGTCGATGATGCGGAGCTCGTCCGCGAGATCCGTCTCAAGGAACGCCCTGCCCTGGCCGACACCCGCGTTGAGCGCGGCGGCCGCGACCGGCCGGCCCGTGGCCGCGACGACCCGGTACAGCTGCTCCGCGCCGCCCTGCGTGGCCAGATCGACCTGGACCGCCTGGACCTCCGCGCAGGCCCCACTCGCACGGACCTCGTCCGCCGCGAGGTGCAGTTCGCCGTCCTCCGCCGCCAGTACGAGGTCGAATCCGTGCTCCGCGAATTGCTTGGCCAGTTCGAATCCGATGCCGCTCGACGCACCTGTGACGACGGCCAGTGGTTTGGTCTCGTTCATGCACTCCGGGTACCCGTCACCACATACGCAAACGTCTCCGGTCGGCTCGCCGCCTGCGGGGGTCAGGTGCGTTCCAGCTGGGCCAGCAGGCTGCTGTCGAGGTGCGACAGCAGATCTGCGGGGTCACGGTAGACGACTGCCGCTCCGGCGCCCTCCAGGTCGGCGCGCGGGATGCCCCCCGACAGCAGGCCTACGGGGCGAACGTCCGCCTTCACTGCCGCCTCCATGTCCCACACCGTGTCGCCGACGAACACCGCTTCACCCGCCGAGGCCCCGGCAAGCTCCAGGGCACGATGCACCGGATCGGGTGCCGGTTTGCCCGCGGACACGTCGTCCGCGGGCAAACTTGACTCGATGACATCGTCCGCGTCGACAGCGCGGCGCAGAGCGGCCAGCTCACGCCCTCCCGCGGAGGTGACGAGGACGATCCGCCAGCCGCGGTTCGCCAAGGTGTGCAGCAGATCGCGTGCCCCGTCCAGCGGCGCCAGGCGCTCGGCGTACGTGCCGAAGAGAGCCTTGTGCGTGGCGCTGATCTGGGCGTCCTGGTCGCGGTCCCTGCTGTCGCCGAGCAGATGCTCGATCAGATCGTCGGAGCTGAGGCCGATCGCCCGGTGGATGGCGTGGGCCGATACCCGGTGCCCGGCCTGGCGGAACGCCTCCCACCAGGTCGTCACATGCAGATGGTTCGTGTCGACGAGGGTGCCGTCGACGTCGAACAGTGCCGCGCGCGCCATGTCGTCCTCGCTCTCATGCGCCGGTGTGCCCCGTGCGCCAGTGCTCTGCCTGCCCACTGTCCCGCCATCGGGCGGTCCGCGCCTCCTAGGGCTTCAGCAGTGTCTTGATCATGCCGTCCCGCTTCTCCTGGAACATCTCGTACGCCTTCGGTCCGTCCTCCAGCGGCATCCTGTGCGTCGCGAAGCCGTCCACGCCGAGCACGTCCTCGTCGTCGAGCAGCGGCAGGATGTCGTCCACCCAGCGCTTGACGTTGGCCTGGCCCATCCGGAGCTGGATCTGCTTGTCGAACAGGGTCAGCAGCGGCAGCGGGTCGACCGCGCCGCCGTACACTCCGGACAGCGAAATCGTGCCGCCGCGCCGTACGACGTCGATCGCCGTGTAGAACGCGCTCAGGCGGTCCACACCGGCGTGTTCCATCACCCGTTCGGCGACGGCATCCGGCAGCAGGCCGGTGAGCCACTGGGCGGCCTTCACGACGGGCGCGCCGTGCGCCTCCATCCCGACGGCGTCGATCACGGCGTCGGTTCCCCGTCCGGCGGTCAGATCGCGGATGGCGTCGCCGAGCCCCTTTCCGTACCTGCGCAGGTCCATCGTCGTGACCCCATGGTGTGCGGCCCTGGCCAGCCGGGTCGGCACCAGGTCCACGCCGACGACCAGGCGGGCGCCGCGGTGCAGGGCGACGCGGGCGGCCATCTCACCGATCGGTCCGAGGCCCAGTACGGTGACCGACCCGCCCGGCGGGATGTCGGCGTACTCGACCGCCTGCCAGGCGGTGGGCAGCACGTCGGACAGATACACGAAACGCTCGTCGGGAGGCCCGTCCGGCACCTTGATCGGAAGGCTGTTGCCGAAGGGGACCCTCATGTACTCGGCCTGCCCTCCCGGCACCTGGCCGTACAGCTTGCTGTAACCGAACAGCGCGGCCCCCGTGCCCCGCTCGCGGACCTGTGTGGTCTCGCACTGCGACTGCAGGCCCTGTTCGCACATGAAGCAGTGCCCGCACGAAATGTTGAAGGGGATGACGACCCGGTCGCCGCGGGCAACGGAGGTCACTTCCGGACCTGCCTCCTCGACGATGCCCATGGGTTCGTGCCCGAGGATGTCCCCGGGGTCCAGAAACGGGCCCAGCACCTCGTACAAATGGAGGTCCGATCCGCAGATGCCGGTGGATGTGATCCGCACGATGATGTCTCCCGGATCCTTGATGTGAGGGTCGGGCACGGTGTCCACCCGCACGTCCCGCCTTCCCTGCCATGTCAGCGCGCGCATGCCGTCCTCCTGTCATGGTGATGGTTCCGGCGCACTTCGGGTCCCCCGCGGGCGACTCGTTACACGTGGGCTGCACACCACGACGACCTGCCGGTCCCTGTTTCATCCGGGCGGATCTGGACACCCGGAATGCCCGGAGCACTGGATCAAGGTGACGGAGTACGCCATGAGCCCGAACACAGGACTGCGAGTGGTGGTCACCGGGGCCACCGGCAATGTCGGCACCAGCGTGGTGCGGAGCCTGGCTGATCATCCGCAGGTCGGCTCCGTCCTGGGCCTCGCCCGCAGGATCCCCGAGCTGACTGTCCCGAAGACGGAGTGGGCCGCCGTGGATCTGGCCCGGCTGGAGGACACACCACTGCTGTGGCAGCACTTCGCCGGGGCGGACGCGGTCATCCATCTCGCCTGGCGGTTCCAGCCCACCCACGACCCGGTGGTCACCTGGGAGACGAACGTCCTCGGCTCGCTCGAGGTGTTCAACGCGGTCGCGTCCGCCGGTGTGCCGGCGCTGATCCACGCCTCATCGGTCGGCGCGTACTCACCGGGGCCGAAGGAAGGCCGCGGCGTCGACGAGTCCTGGCCCACCCATGGCTGGCCGGACGCCGCCTACTGCCGCGAAAAGGCCTACCTCGAACGAGTTCTGGACACCTACGAGCGGGACCATCCTGAGGTCCGCGTCGTGCGGATGCGGCCCTGCTTCCTGTTCAAGGAAGGCGCGGCGAGCGAACAGCGCCGCATCTTCGCCGGCCGCTTCCTGCCCGGGCCGCTGCTGCGGCCCGAACTGCTGCCGTGCGTACCGGACTTGAAGGGCCTGCGCTTCCAGGCGCTGCACACCGACGACGCCGCGGAGGCCTACCGCCTGGCTGTGCTGCGCGATGTGCGCGGAGCGTTCAATCTGGCCGCCGGACCGGTGGTGGACGCGCGGTCGTTGGGCGAACTCCTCGACGCGCGCGTGGTGCCCGTACCGCGGCAGGCAGTACGGGCGGTGCTGGCCGCTGCCTGGGGGCTGCATGTGGCCCCGGCGTCACCGCACCTGTTCGACGCGGTGCTGCGGCTGCCCCTCCTCGACCCCTCCCGTGCGCATGACGAGCTGGGCTGGAAGCCGTCACACACGTCGCTCGAGGCAATCGCGGAATTCCTGCGTGGAGTTCGCCAGGGCAGTGGCGAACCCACGGCTCCGCTCGCGGGCCACAAGGCGCATTGAACCGGCCGCGGCGCCTGACCGGCCCGCTGAGGTGGAGGATCAGCAGATGGGTGGGGGCAGCGTCGAATTCCACCGGCCGCCTCGGACGCGTTGACGTGCAAGGTCACCCCGGCCATCGCAGGATGGTGCTGTCCAGGGCGTGACTGACCGCAGGCGGGGCCACCGGCTCCTGACGAGGGAGAACCGCGATGCGCCACTATCCGCCCATCGCCGACCACGGGATGATCGGTGACCTGCAGACCGTCGCCCTGGTGGCGTCCGACGGAGCGATCGACTGGTTCTGCGCCCCGCGATTCGACTCGCCCAGCATCTTCGCCGCCCTCCTCGACCACGAGCGCGGCGGCAGCTTCAGGATCACCGCCGACCGCCCGGACGCCCGCGTCACCCAGCTCTACCTCCCGGACACCGCGGTGCTCGTCACCCGCTTCCTCACCGCCGAGGGGGTGGGCGAGGTCGTGGACTTCATGCCCGTGGACTCCCCCGAAACCGCGACGGACCGGCACCGGATGTTCCGGGTGATGCGCGTCGTACGCGGCACCATGCGCTTCACCGTGGAGTGCAGCCCTCGCTTCGACTACGGCCGCGCCACGCACGCGCTCAAGGTGACCGAGGCGGGCGACAGCGCCGTGTTCACCGGCCCCGGCATCGACCTGCACCTGCAGAGCAGCGCACCGCTGTGGACCGACAACGGCAATGACGTCCAGAGCGTCGTCACGCTCCAGGCGGGAGAGGTCGGCGCGGTCGTGCTGACCACCTGCGCGGGCGGCGCGGAGCCACCCGAGCCGCTCGGCCGCGCAGCGGCGGAGGCCACCTGGCGGTCGGCCGTAGAGTTCTGGCACCAGTGGCTGCGTACCTCCCGGTACCGCGGCCGCTGGCGGCAGACCGTGAACCGCTCGGCCATCACGCTCAAGCTGCTCACCTACGCCCCCACGGGCGCCCCGATCGCCGCCGCCACCGCCGGACTGCCCGAGCAGATCGGCGGCGAGCGCAACTGGGACTACCGCTACACGTGGATCCGGGACGCCTCGCTGTCCGTAGGGGCGCTGATCGACCTGGGTTTCGCCGAGGAGGCGAACGCCTTCCGGCGCTGGCTCGGCGGGCGGCTGGCCGCGGGCGCGACTGTCTCCGGCGAGCCCCTGCAGATCATGTACCGGGTGGACGGCGACCCGCTCCTGAGCGAGGAGGTCCTCGACCACCTGGAGGGCTACCAACAATCCTTCCCGGTACGCATCGGGAACGGCGCGGCCGACCAGCTCCAGCTCGACATCTACGGGGAGGCGGCATTCGCCCTGGCACAGTCCGGCGGCATCGCGGAGACCGGCGGCTTCGAGGGCTGGCAGGCGGTCGTCCGTGTCCTGGACTGGCTGGCCGGCGCCTGGGACCAGCCCGACGAGGGCATCTGGGAGACCCGCGGCGGCCGCAAGGACTTCACCTACAGCCGGCTGATGTCCTGGGTGGCCTTCGACCGCGGCATCCGCCTGGCCCGGGAGTACGCGCGCCCCGCCGACCTGGATCGCTGGACCGCCACCCGCGACGCGATCTTCCTCCAGGTGATGGAGCGCGGCTGGAGCGAGAAGCGCCGGGCATTCGTCCAGCACTACGCCACCGACGTCCTGGACGCCTCGCTGCTGCTCATGCCCCTCGTCGGGTTCGTCGCGCCGAAGGACCCGCGCTGGCTCGCCACTCTCGACGCCATGGACCGCGAGCTGGTCTCCGACAGCCTCGTCTACCGCTACGACCCGTCCGCGTCCCCCGACGGACTGCGGGGCTCCGAGGGCACGTTCACCCTGTGCACCTTCCACTACGTACAGGCGCTCGCCCGAGCGGGCCGGGTCGACGAGGCACGCTACGCCTTCGAGAAAATGCTCACCTACGCCAACCATGTGGGTCTCTTCGCAGAGGAGATCGGCCCGACGGGAGAGCAACTGGGCAACTTCCCGCAGGCGTTCACCCACCTGTCCCTCATCACGGCGGCGATGGCACTGGACGACGCACTCGACAAGGCCGAGGCCCGGGAGCCGTAGCCGACTCGTGAGCTATGTTTCACGAGTGGGACGAGAAGGAGGCACACCGGTGCCATCAGGGCAGCAGGCACGCGCGCAGGCGGCCGCGATCACGCCGGGACAGCGGTCTCCGGAGGCCGAGGCGGCCCCCACGGACAGGGTCCTCGCACTGTTCGGAGGCCACCGGCTGTCACCCGCCCAGCGGCGCATCGCCCAGTACCTGGTCGACCACCTCACCGAAGCGGCGTTCCTGTCGATCACGGAGCTCGCGGAGCGGGTGGGGGTGAGCCAGCCGTCGGTGACGCGCTTCGCCTCGTCCTTGGGTTTCAGCGGGTTCCCCGCCCTCCGCGAGGTGCTGCAGCCCATCGCGCTCAGCGCGGTCGCCCGGTCGCCGGACACGCGCGAAGAGATCCGCCGCAATGAGCTGCAGGCCGCTGTCGACGCCGAGATCGAGAACCTTCAGAGCCTGCGGCGCCTGCTCGCCGACCCCAACCAGATCCTCGACGTCGGACGCGAACTGGCCCGGTCGACTCCGCTGACGATTCTGGGCCTGCGGATCTCGGTGTCCCTGGCGGAGTACTTCGCCTACGCGGCGAGGCGGATCCACCCCGATGTGCGTCTGGTGACCCGCGGGGGCAGCGTCGCCTACGACGCGTTGCTCCAGTCGCGAGAGGCGGGCGGGACATGGGTGCTCGCCTTCGCTATGCCGAGGCACGCGAATGAGACCTTGGCGGCGATGCGGGCCGCCCGCAGGACGGGGCTGCGCGTCGCGCTGATCACCGACATGACTCTCGGGCCGCTGGTGGACGAAGCTGATGTGGCGCTCACCGCGGGCACCGGATCCCGGCTCGTCTTCGACTCGTATGCGGCGCCGGGGGTGCTGTCCGCGGCCGTCCTGCAGGCCATGGCCGACGCGGATCCGGGTCGTACGCAGGTGCGGCTCGAGGGGTACGAGCAGATCGCGGGACAGCACGACTTCTTCCTCGAGGACTGACGCGAACCCGCCCATCACGCCGGCCGCGGCATCACAACCCGTGCATGAAATTTTTCATACCCTTGATTACTCGACGGTATGTATATTTACTGCACGTGGTGACTGCCGGTGTGCCCCCGAAGTCGCCAGCCGGCCTCAGCCCTTCCCGGAGGAAATTCCGCCGGCCACATAACCGAACACCCAGGAACGACGCTCCCTCCTCGCGTCGCCCCTGGTGTTCTAACCGGGCGCTCCGCTTCCCGCGGACACCCGTGGCGGCCCCGGTCAACCCCTGGGCCGGGGCCGCCAGAAACCTCCGCTGTCAGAGCCCGCACGCATCGCATCCGGAAGACGCCATCGAGCTGGAGCAGCTCAGCCGCCTGGCCCGCGGCGTCCGGCTCATCACCGAAGCCGCTGTGGCGGGCACGGATCCTTTCACCGTTTTCTGCGGATGAGGATGACCGTCAGGGCGGCAAGGGCGGCCACGACAAGAACTACCGCCGCGCGCTTGGCGACCGGCACACCCGCTGTGCGCAGGAGGTCGATCGGCTCGGCCTCGTACCAGCCGGTGCGACCGAACACGGCAGGCTCGGCACTGGCGGCCTCGGCCAGATCGGGGCTGGTGGCTGCGCCAGTCGCGGCGCCGGCACCGGGGGGCGTGCTCGCGGACGGCTCCCCGCTCGCCAGCTTGCGTGATACGCAGTCGGCGAACTGGCCAACGAGCTTGTCTCCCACATCCGCCATGACCCCGCGGCCGAACTGGGCCGGCCGTCCGGTGATCGTCAGATCGGTGACGACCGTGACCGCCGTACCACCGTCCTCTTCGGCCAGCGTTCCGGTGACGGTGGCTCGCGCGGTGCCTTGCCCGCGAACTTCCTTGCCATTCGCCGTCAGGACGATCCGGTGTGCCGACTCGTCCATCTCCTCGAAAACGGCGGTGCCGAGGTAGGTCACGGTGATCGGCCCCACCTTCACCTTCACCCTGCCCATGATGTGCTCGCCGTCGAAGCCCTCAACGGTGGCGCCCGGCATACAGGGGGCGATCCGCTCGATGTCGAGCAGCACCCGCCACGCCTCGTCGACCGGGACAGGGACGGTGAACTGGTGATGCAGCTCCATGGTCTTCTCCTCACACCGGCTTCGGACGGGCACGGTGGATCGCTCCGGCTGTTTGTGCCAGCGGGCTGCCACTGCCGCCCCAGCGCAACGCGACGATCTCCGCCGCGATCGAGACCGCCACCTCCTCAGGAGTACGGGCGCCGAGGTCGAGGCCGATGGGCGAGCGCAGCCGCTCCAGCTCGGCCGCGTCGACGCCGTTCGCCCGCAGGCGCGCCAAGCGGTCCTCGTGCGTACGGCGGCTGCCCATCACACCGATGTACGCGGCCGGGGACCTCAGGGCCACTTCGAGCAGCGGGACGTCGAACTTCGGATCGTGGGTCAGCACGCAGATCACGGTCTTGTCGTCGACTTCGGTGCCCCCCAGATACCGGTGCGGCCAGTCGACCACCACCTCTACCTCGTCCGGGAAGCGCCGGGGGTCGGCGAACACCGGGCGCGCGTCGCACACGGTGACCCGGTAGCCGAGGAACGCGCCGATCCGGGCCACCGCGGCGGCGAAGTCGATCGCGCCGAACACAAGCATCCGCGGCGGCGGGGCGAAGGACTGGAGGAAGACGGTGACGTCGTCCTCGCGCCGTTCGCCGTGCGGGCCGTAGTGACGCCGGCCTGTCGCCCCCTGCGCCAGCTCGCCGCGCGCGTCGGCGGTGACCGCGGCGTCGAGGCCGTCCGATCCCAGCGAGCCGGACACCGCGTCCGGCCAGACGGCGAGTACGACACCGCGCGGGGCGGGGCCGTCGATCACTGTCGCCACCACGACCGGGCGGTGCTCGGCGACCGACGCAGCGACCTCGCCGAACGAGCCATCGGCCGCGGCCGAGACGGAGCGTACGAGGACCGTGATCTCGCCGCCGCAGGTGAGCCCGACGGCGAACGCGTCCTCGTCGCTGTAGCCGAAGGTCTGGAGCTGCGCCCGGCCGGTCTCGACGACCTCCTTGGCGAGGTCGAACACCGCGCCCTCCACGCAGCCGCCGGAGACGCTGCCCCTGACCTGGTCGTCCGGGCCCACCGCCATCGCCGCCCCGGGGCCGCGCGGCGCACTGCGGCTGACCGCGACGACGGTGGCGAGCCCGAACGGGCTTCCGGAGGCATACCAGCGGCTCAGCGCCGGGAAGATCTCACGCATCGGCCGCACCTCTCACCACTGCCGCCAGGCGCTCCAGAGCACCCAGACTGTGCCCCTCGACGAACGCGTCGACGTGGGGCAGCGCCGCTGCCATTCCGGCGGCCAGCGGCTCGTATGCCGGGCGCGCCTTGCGCGGGTTGGCCCACACCACCCGATGGGCCAGTCGGTGCAGCCGCCGCATCTGGGCCGCGAGCAGCGCCGGGTCCGATCGCTCCCACCCGTCGGACAGCACGACGACCACCGCTCCGCGGGCGGTGCCCCGCTGCCCCCACCGGTCGAGGAACCCGCGGAGCATCTCGCCGAGCCGGGTGCCTCCGCTCCAGTCGGGCACCGCCGACGCGACAGCGGCCAGCGCCGCGTCCGGATCGTGGTGCGCCATTTCGCGGGTCACGCAGGTCAGCCGGGTGCCGATGGTGAACACCTCGGTGGGCGTACGGGTACCGGACGGCGAGCCGTGCGCCGCGGCATGCGCAAAGCGCAGCAGGGCGTCCGCGTACGGGTCCATCGAGCCACTCACGTCCAGCAGCAGCACGACGCGGCGCGGCTTGGTGGCGGGCGCGCGGTGGCGCAGTCGCGCCGGTTCCCCGCCGCGGCGCAGCAACTCCCTTACGGTGCGCCGCGGATCGACGCCGCCGCGCCGGGCCGGTCGCAGCCGGGGAGTGCGGCGCGGCTCGCCGCTCAGCGAGAACGCCGCGAGCAGCCGGCGCAGATGCGTGCGCTCTGCCGCGGACAACTCGGCCATGTCGCGGTGGCGCAGGACTTCGGCGGAGCTCGCGAGGGCGGCCGCGGGCGGCGCTGCAGCCCGTTCTTCCCATGCTTCGAGGGGCGGCCGGGCCTCGGCGGCCACTACGCGAAGCACGGGCCCCGGGCCCGGGAGGCGGCGCACCCGGTCGGGGGGCCGCTGCTGCTGCGCGAAGTACGCCGCGAACACGCGCTCGTAGCGCTCCAAGTGGCTCCATCGCGTTCGGGATGAGGCGCTGCTGGGTCACGTCGACGTGGCCGATCGTGGCGTGTGCCATGGGGCTGCGCAGGATCGCCATGTGCAGCAGACCGGGGAGGGCGATGTTGTCCGTCCAGGTGGTCCGGCCGGTGACGAGCCGGGCGTCTTCCTTGCGCGTACGGGAACGGCCGACCTCGCGTTCGGCGAGCTGCTCGGTCATGTCGGCGCCTCCTGCCCGGCCGTGGCCGGAGCCTTGAGCGGGTCCGGCGCGGTCGTCGTCACGGCTTTGGGCGAGGGGGCGCGACGGCGCCGCTCCTCGGCGGCGGCCGCGAGGACGGCGCGCACGATGTTCTCGTAGCCGGTGCACCGGCAGAGGTTGCCTTCGAGGCTGTGGCGGATCTCTTCGGGCGTGGGGTCGAGGTTCCCGGTGTGCAGTAGCCGCACTGAAGGGCGTGCTGCTGATGGAACGCCGTCTGCAGCGGATGCCACTCGCTGTCGGAGGCCAGGCCCTGGATGGTCGTCACCTCTCCCCCGTCGGCCTGGACGGCCAGCACCGTGCAGCTCTTCACGCTCTCACCGTCCAGATCGACGGTGCAGGTCCCGCAGTTGGACGTGTCGCATCCGACAGGGGTACCGGTGAGGCCCAGCCGGTCGCGCAGATAGTGGACGAGCAGCAGGCGGGGTTCCACCTCGTCTTCGTACGCCGTGCCGTCCACCTTGAGTGAGATGCGGGTCATATGCCCTCCCAGATGTACGCACGAGAACAATACGGCGTTCTGGCCTGATATCTGCAACTGTAAGTGGCGGCCCTGGGACGCGCTAGCTGTTCTGTCCATGCAGGTTGGACGGGGGTGCGGATGCCTCCGGGCCCATCTGGATGGACGCTGGAGGCATGTCGGGACGCCCGCCGATCGTCGTGCACCGGATCTCCGCCTCCGGTGGCCGCCGGGTCACGGTCCGGGACCGGATCATGGGCCTCGCCCACTCCGATGCGCATCTGCTGGAGTTTCTCCGTAAGGCCGGACTGCCGGACGCCGCGGATCTTCTCGATGACCCCACCTGGACCGAGTGGGTCGGCGACCGGCCGCACGAGTACGACCCGCTGGAGATCCTGCCGTGACGACCGCCGTTCCGCTTCAGCGGCGGCGCAGGGACTTGTCGGCCAGCGCAGGCGGTGTGTAGTAGGAGTCGTCCCGGTTCAGGTCCGTGCCCGCAGGCACGATCTCGTCGATCCGGTCCAGCACGTCCTCGCTCAGTTCGACGCCCACGCCGTCCAGCAAGTCCTCGAGCTGGGCGGGCGTCCGCGGGCCGATGATCACCGAAGTGACGGCCGGGTGGGCCCGTACGAACGCGATCGCCAGGTGCGCAAGCTTCACACCCGCCTCCTCGGCGACCTTCGTCAGCTCACCGACGGCCTCCAGCTTGCGGGCGTTGCCCGGCAGCGACGGGTCGAACTTGTGCTGCTCCAGAGCCGTCCGCCCGCTGCCCGCCGTGAGGTTGATGTCCGACGGCTTCCCGTACTTGCCGGAGAGCCAGCCCGCACTCAGCGGGCCCCAGGTAAGCACGCCCATCCCGTAGCGCTGGGCGGTCGGCAGCACCGCGGCCTCGACGCCCCGGGCCAGGATCGAGTACGGCGGCTGCTCGGTGCGGAATCGGATGTGGCCGCGCCGCTCGGCCGCCCACTGGGCCTCGACGATCTGCTCCGCGGGGAAGGTGGAGTGGCCGATCGCCCGGATCTTGCCCGCGCGGACCAGGTCGGACAGGGCGGACAGGGTCTCGTCGATGTCGGTGGCCGGGTCGGGGCGGTGGACCTGGTAGAGGTCGATGTGGTCGGTGCCCAGGCGGCGCAGGCTGTCCTCGACGGCGCGGGTGAGCCAGCGCCGGGAGTTCCCGCTCCGGTTCTCGTCGTCGCCCATCGAGCCGTGGCCCTTGGTCGCGAGCACGACGTCGCCGCGGCGGCCCTTGAGGGCCCTGCCCACGATCTCCTCCGACTCGCCCTGACTGTAGATGTCGGCGGTGTCGACGAAATTGATGCCCGCGTCCAGGGCGCGGTGGATCATGCCGACCGATTCGTCGTGGTCCGGGTTGCCCATGGCGCCGAACATCATCGCGCCGAGGGCGTATTCGCTCACGGAGATGCCCGTGCCGCCAAGGATCCTGCGCTTCATGAGTGCTGTGGCCTTTCGTAGGTCGGGGGTGGTGCCCACCGTGACGTCACGTCACATCCGTCATGGGATCTCGATGACGACCTTGCCCCGGATGTGCTTCCCGGCGAAGTCGGCGACGGCCTGTACGGCGTCCTCCAAGGAGTAGCGTGCGCCGGTCTCGACCCGCAGGCGCCCGTCCGCCGCCCGGGCTGCCAAGTCCTCCAGATCGCCGGGCTCGGCCTTGAACGAGCCGATGTACACCGGGGAGACGTCGCCGCCCAGGTCGTCGGGCCCGTAGAGCGGGGACACCAGCCGGCCGCCCGGCCGGGCCGCACGCGCCGTGTTCCTGAGCCCGCCGCCCGAGTTGACCAGGTCGACGACTACATCGACCCCACCGGGCACCAGGCGCAGGGTCTCCTCCACCACATCGGCGGTCTTGTAGTCGACGGTGCCCGCGGCGCCGAGGCCGTGCAGGTACTCCTCGTCCTCCGCGGTCGCCGTGGCGATCACCCGGGACCCGAGCGCGCGGGCCAGCTGCACGGCGTACAGCCCGATCCCCCGGTGGCGCCGACCACCAGCACGCTCTCGCCCCCCGCCGGCCGGACAGCGCGCAGCAGGCAGACCGCGGTCAGCCCCGATTCGGGAATGCCCGCCCCGTGCAGGCTGTCCAGGTGCCGCGTCCATGCCGATCACCAGCGGGACCGGGTACATGTCCTTCACCGCGCCGGTGATCAGCGCCAGGTCGAGCGGGTTGAGCGCTGCGGCCTCGACCTTGATCAGCACCTGGCCTAGTCCCGGGGCGGGTGTGGGGTGGTCGGTAACCGTGATCTGGTCCAGCGGCACGTAGTCGGTGGCGACGAGGGCTTTCACGGACCACTCCCTGACGTGACGTGAGTAAGGGCTCGAGGGCACCCGGCGTGAGCCCACGCCTCTCTTCTACGCGGTCGGACCTGCTCAGGCGAGGAGCCCGACCGTACGAGCCGCCGAACGGGGACCGTGCAAGATCTGGGCGGCCGGTTTGGCCGGCTCCTCGCAGAGCAGGCCCGGCACCCGGCGTCGCGCGGTGCCGGGCATCCCGCGTCAGCGGGGGTGACCCGGCTTGGCGTACGGAGACACTCCCCCAACTCGACGATGTGATCCATGAGATCAGTGTCCGGCATCGCCGCCGCAGGCGGGCGGCCTGAAGGTGGGTGCGCCGCTCCCAGGAGAAGCTCCCGCCTCGCGCACATTCATCAGCTGTCCGAGTGAGCTGACGCCGAGCTTCGGCTCCGACTCCCACTGAGCCGACTGGGCATGAGGTCCGGGCTCCGGAGCCCGGACTCGGCCATACTGCTTCAGAGTTGCCGGGCTACCGTGAGGAGACGCATGGCCGTCCCTGTGATTCTCGACTGCGACCCCGGGCACGACGACGCGTTCAACATCTTGCTGGCCGCCGCACATCCGGCGATCGAGCTGCTCGCGATCACCACGGTCGCCGGCAACCAGACGCTGGAGAAGACCACGCTGAACGCCCGGCGGGTGTGCACTGTCGCCGGTATCGAGGGGGTGCCGATCGGGGCCGGACGGGACCGGCCGCTGCACGGGACGGCGTCGGTGGCCGCCGGCATCCATGGGGAGTCGGGCCTGGACGGGCCGGGGTTCGGGGAGCCCACTGTGCCGCTGGATCCGCGGGACGGGGTCACCCTGATCCGGGACACCCTGCTCGCGCATCCGGTGCCGGTGACGCTCGTGCCGACCGGACCGCTGACCAACGTGGCGGCGCTGCTGCTCGGCCATCCCCGGCTGGCCGAGCGCATCGAGCGCATTGTGCTGATGGGCGGTTCGACCGGCCGGGGCAACACCACGCCCGCCGCCGAGTTCAACATCGTCTGTGACCCGGAAGCCGCCGACATCGTGTTCTCCAGCGGTCTGCCGGTCACCATGATGGGGCTGAACGCCAGTCACCAGGTGCTCGCCACGGACGATGTGGTCGCGCGGATCGACGCGCTCGGCACCCCGCTCAGCCGGCTCTGCACCGAGCTGCTGACCTTCTTCGCCGCCAGGTACCGGGACGTCTTCGGTTTCGCGGCGCCGCCGCTGCACGACCCGCTGACCGTGGCGCACATCATCGATCCGCAACTGGTCAGCCTCGTCTCCGCGTCGGTCGCGGTCGAACTGACCGGCACCCACACCCGCGGTGCCACCGTGGTCGACCTGGACGGCGTCACCGGCCACCCGGCGAACGCGCACGTGGGGATGGACGTGAACGTCCCCGCCTTCTGGAACCTGATCGTCGACGCGGTACGCACCCTGGGCGGCCACGGCCGTTCATGATCGGGAGGCGGGCTCGGCGCGGGTGAAGGTGCCCAGGCCGTCCTGATCGAGGTATTCGACGCGCACCTTTGCCGCGGGGCCGCGGTCGCCGACGGTGAAGGTGACGCCCGTGAGTCCGACCGCGTTCTCCCCCGTGGTGGCAAAGCTGAACGTGTCGCCGTCGTAGTGGGTGAGGCGGAACCGCATCGGTTTCGGCCCGAGTTGGAGGGTGAGCCCGTCCTGGCCCTCCTGGCCCGCAGTGACCACAAGCTTTCCGTAGTAGGCGCTCTCGTACGTACCGGTGTACGCGCCGTCGGCGCGGGCGGGCTTGGGGTTCGCGGGCGGATCGCCGTAGTTGGTAGGGGACTTGGCGGCCTGCTCCTCCTGCTCGTAGATCCCGGCGACCAGCGGCAGCCAGTCGGCGGTGGGCTTGCCGTTCTGGGCGATGTCGAAGAAGTCCAGGGCGACGGCGTCGGCCATGCCGACCGGTTGGCCGTTGGTGAGGACGACGATGCCGAGCTTCTCACCGGGCAGCATCGTCACATTGGTGTTGGCGCCGAGCGCGAAGGCGCCGGAGTGACTGAGGCGGAGCCTGCCCTGGTCGTCATAACTGACGTTCCAGCCCAGGCCGTAGAAGCCGGTGCGGCCGGCCGGGGCCGCCGGCGGCTGGGAGAGCGTCTCGGGCAGGTGGGTGTGTTCCAGGCTTTCGGCGTCGATGATCTGCCGGCCGTCGAGCTTCCCGTTCGCCAGCTGGAGCCGCAGCCACCGGGTCATGTCGCCGGCGGTGGAACTGACGCCGCCTGCCGGCGCCTGAGCGTCCGCGTCCCGTACGAACTTCGCCTGCCAGCTGCCGTCGACGGTCTTCACATGGGTGACGGCCTTGTCCGACGCTTTCTCGTAGTCGGCGAAGCGGGCGCTGGTGGACTCCATTCCGGCCGGCTTGAACAGGGTGTCGCCGCTGAGTTTCTCCCAGCTGACGCCCTTGGCGCGGGCGACGGCCTCCGCGGCCGCGGTGAGGCCGAAGTTGGTGTACGCGTAGCTCGCGCGGAACGGGTCGAGCGGCTCGTACTTCAGATGGCTCAAGATGTACGTACGGTCGTAGCCGAGGTCCTCCAGCAGATCGCCGGCGTGGTCGGGCAGGCCGCTGCGGTGCGAGAACAGATCCGCGATGGTGACATGGCTGGTCACCCATGGATCCTTGAGGGCGAAGCCCGGGAGGTGCCCCGCCACCGGTTCGTCCCAGCTGACGACCTTTTCCCCGACTGCCCCGGCGACGACGGTGGAAGCGAGCGGCTTCGACAGCGACGCGAGCTGGAACACGGTATCGGGCCCAACTTGCGCGGACTGGCCGATCCTTCGCTCGCCGAAGCCCTTGAGGTAGACCACCCGGTCCTGGTAAACGACGCCGACGGCCGCGCCGGGCACGCCGGTGCGCTTCATCGCGTTCTCGACGACACCGTCGAGCTTGCCGATGGCGCCGTCCACATCGGCCTTGGTGAGCTGGGGCGGAGGCTGGGGCGGGGGTGCCTGCGGAGCGGACGGTGAGGGTGACGGGCTCGGCGCGGCAGCGCCGGAAGACAGCGCCGTCGCCGCGGTCAGCAGCACGGCCAGACCCGATACGGCAAGCGAACGGCTTCTGCCCAGTCGTACGCCCTTCGCGGCATGCATACATTCCATTGAACGCCCGCGGTGGGACGTTGTCGCCCGCAGGCGTTCGGGCGCTTCAGGGCACGCGCATCGCGTACCGCGCCTACCGCATCGGCACCCGCAGCGTCACCTCCCGTCACGGCCAAGGAAGGCGGCGGCGGTACCGCTCCTCGCGCGCCTGCGGCATGCGGTGCAGAGACGCCGATACGGTCGCCACAAACCACCGCCTGGAGACCTCACTTCGCGGAGACACCGATGCAGATCGACCCGACCGACCCTGAGACGTTCGAAGCTGAGCCGGACGCCGACCTCGCCCCTCACCACGACGATCGCCTCTTCGGCTCCGACCCGGACTCGGCGAATGAAGCCGACCGCGTGGAACAGGCCCGTGTCGTCGAGCTGCACGACGACGAGTACAGATAGCGCTACGCGTCGGTGCGCAGCGACGACATGTCGCTGCGCCAGGCGGCGAGGAGACAGTCGGCGAGTCGGCTCTCAAGGTGGCCTGTCGCATCGATGCCGAATGCGATGTCGGCCTCCAGTTGGGGCTCCTCCCTCAGGAGGCCTCCGATGACCTCCCGCCGCACGACCTGCTCGTGCACCGCGTCGGCTTCAACGTGCTCGTTGTAGAAGAACTCCGCGGCGGGCCCGGCCCCTGTGCGGTTCATTGCGGCGGCCAGTCGCCTCGATCCGGGAGAGGAGGTGATTTCAACGGCGGCGAAGTGTCCCACCAGGGATCCGCGCAGGGCCCGGTGCAGACCGAACAGCGACATGAGGTTCACGGTGGCCAGCACCTGTGCTGAACCGGCGTTCACATAGTGGCCGTATGCCGACTCGAGGCCGAGATCGGTCATGAGGTCGGCAAAGAGTTGAGCGTGGACACGCTCCGCCCGTCCTCCGCCGTATTCGTCGAATTCCACGGCGGCCATTCCGGCCTTGGCGCGCCCCCACAGCCGCGGCAGTACCCAGGCGTGCGGATCGGCCTCCTTGAGGTGATAGAGCGAGCGTTGCGCCGCGTATTCGCGCACCTGCCACAGCTCTCCCTCGTCCTGGAGGAAATGCGAGACGCCGGTGCCGTTGACCGGCTCCACCAGAAGTTCCGCCAATGCGTCGTCCACGGTCTCGTGGCGGGTGGCGTCAGCTCGCAGTGCGTCAAGAAATCGGCCCTCGAGCACGGAACGCACGCCCAGGAGCGCCGGGTCCCATTCGAGTGCGGCATCGACCCCCGCAAAGCCGCGGTAATGGAGCTCGTAACTCACATAGAGAGCGAGCTGCAGATCGTCCCCGTAAGGGTCGGCCCTTTGCACGGCCGGGCTTCCGGGCAGCGTTGCATCTCCGCCGAGGTGGCGGATGACCGCCGTCGAGAGTTCACCACGCTCCTGCGGCAGCGCAGGTCCCTGCTGTTCCGTAGCCATATCCCCCCAGTACCCCACGATCGTCCCTTTATCGGGCGGATGCTCCACGCAGGTGGGTTCCTCGGCCAGAGCCGTCGCACCACCCGCGCAACGGGACAGGATGTGAAACGTGGAGCACCGCGAGCCGTGGATCATCTACGCCAACTTCCTGTCCGAGGTGGCCGTCGACCTGGCCTCCCACGAGGTGCTGGAGCAGTGGGCGGCACAGGCACCGCGCAAGATCTGGCTGGCGCGCCCCGGTGATGTGGTGGTCTCCCCTGTGCCGCTCAGCCAGGACTTCCGGCGTTACGCGGGGGAACTGCTGGGCGTGCCGTACGACTCCGTGGCCGTCGTGACCGTACCGGCGACGCCCGGTGTGCCGATGGCGGAGGCGGTCCGCCGGGCCGGGCTCATGGACGAGCTCCGGGCGCTGGTCGCCGGGCGGGAGGGGGCCAGGTTGCTGCCCACCGCACTGGACGTCCCTTCGGTCGCACTCGCCGCGGAGCTGGAGGTGCCGGTAGTCCCCTACGGTCCCGGCGGAGTGGGCACGAGTGCGCTGGTCGTGACGTCCCGGCTCAATACGAAGTCCGGCTTCCGCGCAGTCGCCCGTGACCTGGGGATGCGGCTGCCGCCCGGGCAGGTCTGCCGACGCGATCGGCTGACGCGGACGGTGGCCGAACTGGTGGCGCGCCACGAGCGGGTCGTGGTCAAGCCCGACCGCTCCGCCGGTGGTCACGGGGTGCGGTTCGTCTCTCGTACGGAGCACGCCGACGCGTCCTGGGAGCGGGACTGGGCGGCCGGCCTCGTCGGCGCCCCCGGGGACTGGGTGGTCGAGCAGTGTCTCGACGTGGTCCGGTCGGTCAGCATCCAGGTGGAGGCGTGCCCCGGCAGACCACGGCTGATGTTCAGCGGTGAGATGCGCACGTCCGGCGGATCCTTCACCGGCTACGTATCACCTCTCGAAGACATGGCGGAGGACTCCGCGAAGGAGCTGGAGCAGTGGGGCCTGGCCCTCGGGCGCTACCTGGCTCGGCAGGGGTACGCCGGCCCGTACGGACTGGACGCGATCCTCGCTTCGGACGGCAGGCTGTACGCCACGGAGAGCAACGTCCGTCGGACGGCCACCACCACCCCTCACGTCATGGTCGGCCGCCTCGGCCGCGCCGCCGGGCTGAGCTCCCCCGCTTGGCTGATCGCAAACGAGCGGTCCAGAGCCGCGTACGGATTCGCCGACGCCGTGAAACTCCTGCGGGCGGCAGGACTGGACTGGAATCCGGTCCGCAAGGAGGGGGTGATCCTGTACGCGGATGCTCCCGCGGACGGCGTGTCCTGGCGGTACGCGGTCATCGGTGCTGATTCAGCCAGGACGGCGGAGATCGAGGCGCGGCTGGTACGGGAGATGGAGCTGCTCCCGTGGTGAAGGGCTGTTCATCGACAGCCCTTGTCCCGATGTCGGTGGCTGGTGTCGCACCAGGGGTACGACCGGCTGCGCCGACATGCGCACAGCGCCACCATGAAGCGGTCCGACGTCGCGCTGCTCCCGTCGTCGAGCAGCACTTCGACGGGGCCTTCCACGAGCACCGGGCCGTCCTTCGTCACGGTGATGCGACGCGGCCGTTCACTGGGGTCGGTGGGCACGGATGATCACCAGCTCTTCCTTCTCCTGGCCGGGAGCGATCAGCCCCTGGTCCGCCAGCCACGCCGCCCGGGAGCGCATGACGGGCCCGAACGGTATCCAGCGCCGGTTGGTCACGGCCGTTTCGAGGCCGGTTCGCGCGAGGCGCTCCATGGTGGGCTCCACACCGCACACGACGGAGTGCACCAGCAGCAGCGCTCCGCCCGGCCGCAACTTGGCGGCGGCACCGGCGCATATCCGGTCGACCAGGGCCCTGCCGTCGCGGCCCGCGTCCCAGGCTCGGGCCGGTCCACCGCGCGGCGGGTGACCGCCGGGGGCGGGCACATAGGGCGGGTTCGTGACCATGAGGTCGAAGCGGCGGCCTGCGGCGGGAGCCAGCAGATCGCCGTGGAGCACTTCGACGTCGAGGCGGGCGAGGGCCGCGTTGAGCCTGGTGGCCAATACGGCTTGCCATGCCGTGTCGACCGCGGTCACCCGGGCCCCGCGACGCGCGGCGGCCAGGGCGAGCGCTCCGCCGCCCGTCCCGACGTCGAGTACGTCGGCGCCGGGCCTGAGCGGTTCCCGGTCCAGAGCTTCGGCCAGCAGAAAGGTGTCTTCCTGCGGCGGGTACACACCGGGCGGCACCACCGGCGGGCCACCCGCATCGCCTGTGTCACGAGACAGAGTCGTCATGGACCCCGGGTGCCCCATGAGCCGGAAAGATCACAGCGTGGGGAACATTTCGTTATCTATGCCGCGTACCGATGGCCTGCCCTCGGCGTGAGGGCAGGCCATCGGCAAGGCAGACCAGTTACGCAGGAGGGAACTCGTCCCGGGCGCCGCCCTCGTCCTGCTGCTGGCTCTGCTCCTGCAGTCGCCGAGCCTTCTCCTGGAGCCTCTGTCGCTCCTGCGGGTCGCTCGCGCGCTCCGCGGCCTCGGACAGCTGCTGGGCCTTCTCGCGCATCTGCTGCGCTCGGCCACGAGATTCGCCTGCGGCACTCATGAGTGGCTCCTTTTCGTAGGGAGAGCGGACAGATTCAGCGAATCAGGGACCCGCCGCGCTCGCACGTCGAACCGTCACCGTGTGTCACGCCACCCCCTCCACTTTTCCCGTCCGCGCCTTCGACGAGCAGCGGTTTACGCAGGTCAGGGCGCCCACCATGGGACTTGGCCTCCCCGAAGGGTGACGTCCCGCAGAGCCAGGAGGTCCCGGGGGCCGGCGACGCGCTGGAACACGATTTCGCCACCGGCTCGGGGTCGTCCACCAGCAGAGCGAGAGGCCGAACCGGGCGGTCACGGTGTCTCGCGCCGTCTCGGTGCCGCGTTCCACGAGGCGTACCACCATCGTCCTGCCCTTGCCGTACGCGGCGGTGTCGAGTGGGACCGCCGCGGCCTGGCCCCGCTGCGTGGACGCGGCCCGGGCCGCCTCGGCCGATCGAGTGTTCTGCCGACCGGACCGGTGCCCTTCCGTGCCCTACCGGGTACAGCGGCGCACATGACTCGAATCGAGCTCGCAAGCGCGGCGTTCAGCAACCACGAGGCGATCCCCCGCCACTACAGCGGGGAAGGGGACGATGTCTCGCCTCCCTTGACCTGGTCCGGGGTGCCGGACGGGACGGCGGAGCTGGTCCTGCTCTGCGAGGACCCCGACGCCCCGAGTGGGACGTTCCTGCACTGGCTGGTCACTGGTATCGCCCCGGAGAGTTCCGGTGTGGAGGAGGCCGGGACACCTCCCGGCGGCCGCGAGTGGCCCAACGGCTTCGGACGGGTGAGCTGGGGCGGGCCGATGCCTCCACCGGGTCACGGGGCGCACCGCTACTTGTTCCGGCTGTTTGCCGTGTCGGAACCGCTGCCCCTGCACGGCCACGTGTCGTCCGACTCCGTGCACCAGGCCCTCAGCGGGCGGGAGTTGGCCGCCGGCACACTGGTGGGCACGTATCAGCGCTGACGCGCCCACGCCGATGCGCGGCGCCCTCTCCATCAGACCAGCTCAGCGGTTTGTGCCTTGGCGATGAGCATGCTGACCAGATTTCCGGTCCGCGTCCGCGTGCTCGCGGTAGGCATCCAGGTCGTCGAGACCGTTCTCCACCTCCACGAGGTGCCCGTCGGCCTCCTCTGCCCCCGCCGGACCGGTGGCCGCCGACCCGCGGAACTCGGCCGCGGCCCGGTCCGTGGCGGCACGCCGGTTTCGCAGGTCGTTGTCGGACACGCAAGAGCCCGCCCACCGCGCGGCCGTCATCGTCCAATCACGGCAACTTGGGCGCCCATCGCCACGGTGGGCCTTCGGGCGATCCGGCACCCGCGCGGGGTTGTAAACCGGTCGCCGTCCGCGTCCGCGGCCAGCCCGAAACCGCTGTTTCGCGCGTTTCCTCTTGCGCGCAAAAAAGCCCCGGTCCGGTGAACGGGCCGGACCAGGGCTCTTCGGGCGGTGTCGGTCAGCGGACGACCGGTGGCGGCAGGAGGGAGGCGACGGACACGATCAGGGGATCCAGCTCACCGTTGCCGGCCTCGGCGTCGGCGATGAGCCGGGCGCGCATCCGCGGATCCCAGAAGGTCCGGATGTGCACGGCTATCTCCTCGGCCGCCGTGGCCGGGTCGCGGTGCCGGAACTGCACCGCGATTTCGTTGGCCAGCCGTATATGTGCGGAGTTCGGTGCGTTGGTCATGTCTCACTCCACAACGGCAGGGACGGGGACGGGAGCGGAAGGCGCCGAGGCGGCCTGCTTCAGCGCCACCTGAACCGCCGTCACCTTGTACTCGGGGCAGTTGGTCGCCCAGTCCGAGTTCTCGGTCGTCACCACATTGGCCCCGGTGATGGGGTGGTGGAAGGTCGTATAGACGACACCGACCGGCATCCGGTCATCGATCCTCGCCCGCAGACTGGTCTCGCCGACCCGGCTGGCCAGCGCCACCGTGTCCCCGTCCCGGATTCCGCGCACCTCGGCGTCGTGCGGGTGCAGCTCCAGCACGTCCTCCGTGTGCCAGGCCACGTTGCCGGTACGCCGGGTCTGCGCGCCGACGTTGTACTGGGACAGAATGCGGCCCGTGGTGAGGATCAGCGGGTACTTCCGGGTGCTGCGCTCCTCGGTCGGCACGTAGACGGTGTCCACGAACCGGCCCTTGCCCCGGACGAATCCGTCCATGTGCATGATCGGCGTGCCCTCGGGCGCCGCGTCGTTGCACGGCCACTGCACGCTGCCGACCCGGTCGAGCTTGTCGAAGGACACCCCGGCGAATGTCGGCGTGGTGATCGCGACCTCATCCATGATCTGCGCGGCGTTGTCGTACTTCATCGGGTACCCCATCGCCTGCGCGATCTCGCAGACGATCTGCCATTCGTGCTTGCCGGTCTTCGGCGCCATCACCGGCCGCACCCGGTTGATCCGGCGTTCGGCGTTGGTGAACGTGCCGTCCTTCTCGAGGAAGGATGTGCCCGGCAGGAAGACATGGGCGAACTTCGAGGTCTCGTTCAGGAACAGGTCCTGCACGACCACCAGTTCCAGCGCCGACAGCGCGGCCGAGACGTGGTGGGTGTTCGGGTCCGACTGGGCGATGTCCTCGCCGTGCACGAACAGCGCCCGGAAGGAGCCGTCGATCGCCGAGTCGAACATGTTGGGGATCCGCAGGCCCGGCTCCGACTGCAGGGTTCGGCCCCACAGTGTCTCGAAGACCGTACGCACCGCGTCGTCCGACACATGGCCGTAGCCCGGCAGTTCGTGCGGGAAGGAGCCCATGTCGCACGAGCCCTGCACGTTGTTCTGCCCGCGCAGCGGGTTCACTCCGACGCCTTCGCGGCCGATGTTGCCGGTGGCCATGGCAAGGTTGGCCATGCCCATGACCATCGTCGAACCCTGGCTGTGCTCGGTGACCCCGAGTCCGTAGTAGATCGCCGCGTTCGGGGCGGAAGCGTACAGCCGGGCCGCGGCCCGCAGCTCGTCGGCCGGAACACCGGTGATGTCGGCGACCGCCTCGGGGCTGTGCTCCGGGCGGGCGATGAACCGTTCCCACGTCTCGAAGTCCTCGCAGCGCTCCTCGACGAACTCGCGGTCCACCAGGCCCTCGGTGACCACCACGTGCGCGAAGGCGTTGACCAGCGCCACATTGGTGCCGGGCGCCAGCGCCAAGTGGTGCGCGGCCTCGATGTGCGGGGAGCGCACCAGGTCGATACGCCGCGGGTCGGCGACGATGAGCTCGGCGCCCTGCCGCAGCCTGCGCTTCATGCGGGACGCGAACACCGGGTGCCCGTCGGTCGGGTTGGCGCCGATGACCAGGATGACGTCCGCCTTGGACACGGACTTGAAGTCCTGGGTGCCGGCGGAGGTGCCGTAGGTCTGCTTGAGGCCGTAGCCGGTCGGCGAGTGGCAGACCCGGGCGCAGGTGTCCACGTTGTTGTTGCCGAAGGCCGCGCGGACCATCTTCTGGACGGCGTAGACCTCTTCGTTGGTGCACCGGGAGGAGGTGATGCCGCCGATCGAATCAGCGCCGTGCTGTGCCTGGATGTCGAGCATGCGCCGGGCCACATGGCCGATGGCCTCCTCCCACTCCACCTCCCGCCAGGGGTCGGTGATCCGCTCGCGCACCATCGGCTTGAGCCGGCGGTCGGGGTGGGAGGCGTAGCCGAAGGCGAACCGGCCCTTGACGCACGAGTGGCCCTCGTTGGCCCCGCCGTCCTTGTACGGGACCATCCGTACGACCTCGTCACCGCGCATCTCGGCCTTGAAGGAGCAGCCCACACCGCAGTACGCGCAGGTGGTGATCACGCTGCGGTTCGGCATACCCAGTTCGACCACGGAACGCTCCTGGAGCGTGGAGGTCGGGCAGGCCTGCACACAGGCACCGCAGGACACGCAGTCGGAATCCATGAAACTGCCGCCCGCGCCTGCCGCGACCTTGGAGGCGAAACCCCGGCCCTCGATGGTCAGGGCGAAGGTGCCCTGCACCTCGTCGCAGGCCCGTACGCAGCGGGAGCAGGAGATGCACTTGCTCGCGTCGAAGTCGAAGTACGGGTTGGAGCTGTCGGTGGGCTCGTCGAGGTGGTTCTCACCGTCGAAGCCGTAGCGGACCTCGCGCAGACCCACGACCCCGGCCATGTCCTGCAGTTCGCAGTCGCCGTTGGCGGGACACGTCAGGCAGTCCAGCGGGTGGTCGGAGATGTACAGCTCCATGACGCCGCGGCGCAGTTCGGCCAGCTTGGGCGTCTGGGTGCGTACCTTCATACCCGGCGCGACCGGCGTGGTGCACGACGCCGGGGTGCCTTTGCGGCCGTCGATGTCCACCAGGCACAGGCGGCAGGAACCGAAGGGTTCCAGGCTGTCGGTGGCGCACAGTTTGGGGATGTCGACACCGGCCTCGGCGGCGGCACGCATCACCGAGGTGCCCTCCGGAACCAGCACCTCCTTGCCGTCGATCTCCACGGCCACGGCTGCCTCGCCCGGCCGCGCCGGAGTACCGTAATCCGGCTCCTTGATCAGGCTCATCGCCTTGCCTCCGTCGTCGCTGCGAAGTCTGCGGGAAAGTGCTCCAGGGCGCTTTTCACCGGCATCGGGGTCAGCCCGCCCATCGCGCACAGCGAGCCCTCGGTCATCAGGTCGCACAGGTCGTTCAGGAGTACGAGGTTGGCCGACCGCTCCTCGCCGGCGACGATCTTGTCGATCACCTCGACGCCGCGGACCGCTCCGACCCGGCAGGGGGTGCACTTGCCGCACGACTCGGCGGCGCAGAACTCCATGGCGAACCGGGCCTGCCCCGCCATGTCCACCGTCTCGTCGAAGACGACCACACCGCCGTGTCCGACCATCGCGCCCGCTGCCGCGAACGCCTCGTAGTCCATGGGCAGTTCAAACCGCGACGTGGGCAGATACGCCCCGAGCGGCCCGCCGACCTGGACCGCGCGCACCGGCAGCCCGGACCGGGTCCCGCCGCCGTACCCCTCGACCAGTTCGCCGAGCGTGACGCCGAAGGCCGTCTCGACAATGCCGCCGCGGGCGATGTTGCCGCCGAGCTGGAAGACCTGCGTGCCCCGGGAGCGGCCGGTGCCGAGGTCCGCGAAGGCCTTCGCGCCGCCGGCCAGGATCATCGGTACGGAACCGAGGGTGAGGACGTTGTTGACCACGGTCGGCTTGCCGAACAGGCCTTCCAGCGCCGGGATCGGCGGCTTGGCGCGGACCGTGCCGCGTTTGCCCTCCAGGCTCTCCAGCATCGAGGTCTCTTCGCCGCAGATGTACGCGCCCGCGCCGACCCGGACGAACAGATCGAAGCCGAAATCCGAGCCGAGGATGTTGCCGCCGAGCCAGCCGTGCTCGTACGCCGTCGCGATCGCCGCCCGCAGGGTGGCCACCGCGTCCGGGTACTCCGAGCGCACGTAGATGTAGCCCTCACTGGCGCCGACCGCGAGGGCGGCGATGGTCATGCCCTCGATGAGGGTGAACGGGTCGCCCTCCATCAGCATGCGGTCGGCGAACGTACCGCTGTCGCCCTCATCGGCGTTGCAGCAGACGAACTTCAGCTCCGACTCTGCCTGTTGGACCGTCTTCCACTTGATGCCGGCCGGGAAGCCCGCGCCGCCGCGGCCACGCAGCCCGGACTCGGTGACCTCGGTGACGATCTCCTCCGGGGTGAACTCCTCCAGGGCGCGCCGCAGGCCCGCCAGGCCGCCGTGCGTGACGAAGTCCTCGGCCGAGAGCGGATCGATGACGCCGACTCGGGCGAAGGTGACCCGGGTCTGGTCACGGAGCCAGCCGATGTCCTCGGTAGGACCGAGACACAGGGCGTGCCCGGCTCCGTCGAACATGCCGGCGGCCACCAGGCCGTCGACGTCCTCGGGTGCCACGGGGCCGTACGCGATCCGGCCGGCCGGGGTCGCCACCTCCACCAGGGGCTCCAGCCACAGCATCCCGCGGGAGCCGTTACGGACCAGATGCACCGTACGGCCCGCCCCAGCGGCAGCCTCGGCGATCCGGTCGGCGACCTCGTCGGCGCCCACCGAGCGGGCGGCGGAGTCACGGGGTACATAGACCGTCACAGGGGTGCTCATGCGTCCACCTCCAGCAGGGCGTCCAGCCGCTCCGGGCCGACCCGGCCGTACAACCGCCCGTCGACCTCGATCGCAGGGCCGGTGGCGCAGTTGCCGAAGCAGAACACCTGCTCCAGGGTGACCGCCCCGTCGGGGGTGGTCTCGCCGAAGGAGATCCCGAGCCGTTCGCGGGCGCGGTCCGCAACCGGCACCCCGCCTACCGCCTGGCACGCCTCCGCGCGGCAGATCCGTACGGTTCTGCGTCCCGGCGGGCTCTGGCGGAAGTCCTCGTAGAAGGTGACGACGCCGTACACGTCGGCCCTCGACAGGTTCAGTTCGGTGGCGAGGACCGGGATCACCGCCGGATCGACGTACCCCAGTTCTTCCCTGACGGTGTGGAGGATGGGCAACAGGGCACCACGGTCGCCGCGGTGCTCCGCGACGATCGAGCGCACCCGATGCTCCAAGGACTGCTCCGACAACGGCGCCATGACCCGCCCCTTCGATCGCGCGACATGCAATAGGGGCACTGTCCTGCGGATTTCCGGGCGCGTCCAAACGTTCTTGGCTATGGGCTGTTAGGCACCGTCTATCAACGATGTACAGGCGGGTGAAGATGCCTGCGCAGGATGTCGTCCAGCGCTGCGCCCATGTCGACCCGGTGAGCCACGTCCACCAGCGCCCGCACCAGGCTGAGCCCCGGATCACGGTCGGCCAGCACCAGGCCGATGTGGTGGTTGCGGGCGGGCCGCTCCATGGGCACCAGCCGCATCCCATCGGGCACGCCGAACAGGCCGAGCCACGCGTGGGCGATGACGCTGGACCACCGCCGTGTCCCGAGGTGGGAGTACAGGGCCGACACCGTGTCCGTCTCCACGGAAGGGCTGACGCTCACTCCGGAGTCTGCGAAGTTGCGGTCCAGGATCCGGCGGTTCTGCATCACCGGGGAGAGCAGGCACAGCGGGACGCCGGCCGCCTCGGCCCAGCCGACCCGCTCCCGGTCCGCCAGTTCGCAGTCCTGCGGCGTCAACAGCAGATAGCGCTCGCGGTACAGTGGAACCGTGCGTACGTTGCCGAGCGGCTCCCCGTCCACGTAACTCATCCCCACATCGAGGTCGAACTCGGCCAGCCGGTGCACCATTTCCCTCGACGACACCGATTCCAGCGAGATCCTGACCTGGCGGTACTGGTCGACGAACGGCGTGGTCAGCAACTGGGCAGCGGTCAGCGCCGTCGGGATCGCTCCCACCCGCAGCACCCCGGTCAGCCCGCCGTCCATCGCCGCGAGGTCGTCGCGCAGGGCATCGCGCTCCGCCAGAATCCTGCGGGCCCACATCACCACCCGCTCGCCCTCGGGGGTGAAGCCCTCGAAGCGCCTGCCCCGTCGCACGATCATGACCTTGAGCTCGCGCTCCAGCGTCCGGATACCCGCGGAGAGCGACGGCTGGGACACATGGCAGGTCTCGGCGGCCCGCGCGAAGTGGCGTTCCCGCGCCAGCGCGGTCAGATACTCGAGTTGTCTCAGCAGCACGGCTGGCTCCTACCCACGCAAGGCGATCCGGTGCTCGTCCGTGTACACCAGAATGCGGCGCCCCTCAGTGGCCCGTCCCCTACCCGATCAGCCATCCACCGTACGCACTGAGCGGTAGTACCAGTCCAAGCACACGGCAGACGGCCTCGGCAAGGATGCCGAAGCGCTGGAGGCGACGTGGGCGGGGCCGCGCATGGCGGTCATCGTATCCGGACGACTCGTGGACGAGAGGCTCCCGGACGTGTACCTGCGTGCCCGCTCCGGCATCAATCCGGTGATCCCGCTGGTAGGGGACCTGACCGCCGCGGTGCCGGACCGTCTGGGCCGGGCACGCGCCAAGGAGCTCCTGACCACCGCCGCCCAGCGGGCCCGTTCGGAAGGCACCACCCGCACCTGGCTCAGCGGCCTGAAGGCCAACGATCCGAAGGCGTACGAGGACAACCTCAAGGTGCTGGACGCAGTCGGGAAGGGAGAGGTCTCCCTCGGCTGGTCAACCACTACTACTGGGGCTGGCCGTCGGCAAATCCGCGACCTGGGACCCGGCCGGACTTCTCGACATCGCAGCCGACACTCCGCGTCGCCGCCGCGGGCGCGCCGCGCTCACCACGCTGCTCGCCCTGCCCCGCGCCGTGCCACCATACGCCGCCAGGAAGGATTGCGAGAGCGCGTACCCGGTGCGCATCAGGAGGTACGTCAGCGCGGCGGAGGCCACGGCCAGACCGCCGGACAAATACACGTTCGGGTGGGCCAGTTGCACTACTCCAGTGGCCAGTGCGACGCCCACCAGGGTGCCGGCGAAGCGGCCCACCGCACGGGCGTAGGTCTGGTGGAAGTCGGGCCGCATCACCATGACGGAGGTGATCGGCGCCCAGTAGCCGTGGCCCAGCGGGAGCTCCGTGCCGAGCAGGTAGCCCGAGGAGGCCACTGCCGCGAGGCGTACGGCGTGCCGAAGTACGGGCGAGTCACGGTGGAGTTCACGGCGCATCGCGCGGAGGACGACCGGCACCAGCCGGAACATCGTCGGACGCAGAAGGGGCGGGGTGTCCCTCGCACCAGCGGCCTTGCTGGGTGCCGCGTGGGTGCCGCCGCTGTCTGCGGTCTGAAGAACCTCGCCGAGCAGGTTCGCCAGCTGGACCGCAGCCTGCCGCGCAGGCCCCTCCAACACCTCGTCGTCCTCGTCGACCCGCAGGGCCGCTTTGGCGTGGGAGGGCACCTGGGCCGGGGTGCCGCGACGGATCGAACGCGCGGCGGCGTCCAGGACGTCGGCGGCCGCATTCAGCAGTTCCCGCGCCCGGTCTCGCCCAGGCCCTTCCGCCGGAGCACCTACCCGGGGGTCGGCGAGAGAGGCGACAGCGGGGCGGATGCGTTCGGCCAGGCCGCGTGGGCCGTGCAGGACGGCAGGCCGACGGCGCGCCTGTGACGGCGTGACGGCGGCGGCGCTTCGGGCCGTCATCATCGGTTCCGGGTCGAACGGGGCCGTCGGGTCATGCCTCAGCCGCCGGGCGTAGTCCGCCACGGCGGCGAAGGCGTCGGCGAGCGCGTCTCGGTGCGCTCCCCATCTACGGATCGGGAACAGCAGGATCAACGTCGCCTGCACGACGCCGCCGAGCGCGATGACCGCGGCGTGCTCCAGCGCCCCGACGACGCTGGTGGGCAGGGTGATGGTCACCAGCATGATACCGACCGTCGCGGTCGCGACGATCCCGGCGGTCGGGCCGGCGGCCCAGGCCATCCCGGCGAGAAAGGACCATGCGGCGAGCAGCAGGAGGAAGGACACAATGTGACCCGCTGCGAGGTAGCCCAGGAAGGTGCTGAGGGCCAGACCAGCGCCTGCGGCCAGCGCGATCACCTTGCGCGGACGCCAGCTCTGCTGGAATGTGGCGGTACCGGCCGAGAAGGCCCCGAACGCGGCGGACGCGGCGTACGCGGGTGAGACGAGCCACAGGGCGAGTCCGATCACGATCGCCACACCGGCCGCCGCGCGCAGCGCGATCAGGGGTTCGAGCCGCGTCCGCTCGATCGCCAGCCCTGAACGCACACTCGCCCTCAGCGCCCGTAGCCACGTCACCGAGCCGAGCCTAGGGGGAATGGAGCGGAAGTCCGCGTCAAGCCGCACCGCGGCGCGGTCGGCCCTTACCGGGACCGAACCCGTGGACCACCGGCACCGGGCGCGAGCCCCGGGCATGACATAAAATTGTATGTAATGAGCACTGCGGTACGGCTCATGCCGCAAGACCAACACACCACCAGAGCCAGACAGTCCCGCCCGGCGCCCGATACTCGACCTCGTTCTGACGGCTGATCCGGGTTGGCCGACCGAGGTCGCCGAGCGGCTGAAGAAAGATCTCGCCGACATGCTCGGCGTCGTCGGACGGGGACTGGCGGACGACGGTGGAGTCGAGCCCCTTGGGGCTGGTTGCGCAGACCGACCTCCCGCGGATGGTGCAGACGCTCAACGAGCGCCTGCAGGTCATGCGCTGGGACATCGCGGTGTTCGTGACCGACTTGCCCTACCGTGACAATGCCCGGCCAGTCGTCGCGATGCTGAGTCCGTCGGAGCGGATCGCACTGCTGTCCCTGCCCTCTCTGGGCCTGTTCCGCATCCCGCGCCGAGTTCGCGATACCGTCCTCGGCGCCATCGGTGAACTGCTCCTGGCGGAGCCTGGCAGGAGTTCTCTGCCCGGGCGGGTCCAGTACGCGGGTCAGCGGAGGAATTTCGTCCTGTCCGGCGCCCGGGGACGGCTGCGTCTGCTGGCCGGGATGGTGCGGGCCAACCGGCCCTGGCTGCTGTTCACCGGCCTGTCCCGGGCGCTCGTCGGCGTCTTCGCGACCGCCGCGTTCGGTCTGGTCAGCAGCGACGTCTGGCAGGTCAGCCTCCACCTGGGGACGGCCCGCGACGCCGCGTTCACCTTCGCATCGATCACCGCCGTGGTGGCCTGGCTCATCATCGACCACGAACTGTGGGAACGGCCGAGTGGCGAGATCGCCCGGCAGCAGGCAACTCTGTTCAATTTGGCCACGGTGGTCACCCTGTACCTCGACATCGCCTGCTTGTTCGCCGCCTTGTTCCTACTCGTCACTCTCACCGCGGCGTTCCTGCTCACCCCTGAGACGCTGCCTCCTGTCATCGGACACCATCCCGATGCGGGCTACTACCTCTCCCTCGGCTGGTTCATCGCGTCCAGGGACAGTGGGCGGCGCGCTGGGCGTCGGACTGGAGGACGACCGGGTGGTCAGCCAGGCCGCCTACGGGGAGCGTCAGCGGCAGGGGCAGCGTCAGGACACCGACTGGCCCGGCACAGGCTGACGCTCTGCCGTGCCGGGCGCGCGGACGAGGTTGCCCTCCTGCGCCTGGTGCTCGTGGACGAGTCGAACCGCTATGGCTCCCTCGCCCGCGGCGGAGGCCACTCTCTTGACGGACCCGCTCCTGACGTCGCCTGCTGCGAAGACGCCCGGAAGCGTGGTTTCCAGCATCAGCGGTCCGCGTCCGAGCGGCGCCCAGAGATCCATGTCGGCCGCCGCCTGGGCATCGGCTCCGGTAAGGACGAATCCTCGCGAATCCAGAGCGATCACATCCTTGAGCCACTCTGTGTGCGGTCGGGCTCCGATGAAGACGAAGAGGGCGCGTGCTTCCAACTCGCGGCTGCTGCCGCTGACGTTGTCCTCGACGACCAGCGAACGCAGAACGCCTTCCCCCAGGGCCTGGCGTACCTCGGTGTGGGGCAGCACTTCCACCTTCGGGTGGCGTACCACCTGATCCACCAGGTAGCGCGACATGTCCTTGGTGAGGTCGCCGCTTCGGACAATCAGGTACACCTTTGGCACAAAGCCTGCGAGGAAGAGGGCCCCCTGCCCAGCGGAGTTGCCCCCGCCGACCACGGCGACCGGGTTCATACGGCACAGATTCGCTTCGTGGAGGGTGGCGGCGTAGTAGACGCTGGTGCCTTCCAGACTGTCGATGCCCGGGACCTCGAGCCTGCGGTACCGCACTCCCGAGGCCAGGACGACCGTGCCGGCCTCGGTCTCCGTACCGTCCGCGAAGGTGACGGCGTAGTGGCCGTCGCGTCGTTCGAGGGCAGTGGCCTCGGCGGGCACGCTGATCCGTGCGCCAAATTTGTGTGCCTGGAGGACCGAGCGTTCGATGAGTTCATTGCCGGATATCCCGGACGGGAAGCCCAGATAGTTCTCGATGCGCGGCGAGGTGCCTGCCTGGCCTCCGGTGGCCATCGCGTCGACAGTGACCGTGATCAGGCCGTCGGACGCACCGTATACGGCGGAGGCGAGCCCGGCCGGGCCCGCACCGATCACCAGGAGATCGCATTCGGTGACGTCGGAGGTGAGCGCGGGAAGGCCGATGAGGCGGGCGAGCTCCGAGTTACTGGGATTGCGCAGTACCTGCCGCCCATTCCAGATGACGACCGGAGTTTCTTCCGGACGAATGCCGAACCGGCGCAGCAGCGCCTCGGCTTCCTTGTCCCTCTCCAGGTCGATCCATCGGTGCGGCAGCCGGTTTCGTGCGGCAAACTCGCGCAGTCGCAGGGTGTCCGGCGAGTAGCAGGAGCCCAGAATCCGGAATCCTGCGCCGAGTCCGATGAGCAGCGAACGACGGCCCAGGTAGGCGCGCAGCACCAGGTCTCCGAGCACCGGATTGGCGGCGACCAGGGCTCTTTGGCGATCCACCGGGACGGCGAGGGCCTCGCCCGGCTCGCGGACGATCGCGGTGTTGAACGCCGCCTGTCCTTCGAGGAGGCCGAGTTCCCCCAGGAACCGGCCTGGGCCGTGCACGGCCACCCTGCGTTCGTCGGGGCCGCCGTAGTCGTGGACGACCTCGACCATCCCGCTGAGGATCACGAGGAATTCCTGGAAAGGCTCGCCCTCGCGGAACAGCACCTCCCCCTTCCTGGTGGGGCGGCGCTCGCCGTGCCGGGACAGCTCATCGATCTGTTCCGGCGTCAGCCGGGGATAGGCACCGTGCTGGTCTGGAGTTTCGGAGATCATCTCCTGCGAGTGGGCCGTGGCGGCGTTCATCAGACCATGGCCTCGTGGACATAGCACCAGCGCCAGTTCTCGCCCGGTTCGAAGGACTGCACGATGGGGTGAGCGATGGTGCCGGCGTGCAGGCGTGCGTGCTTGAGCGGCGAGGAGTCACAGCATCCTACGTGCCCACAGGTCAGGCACAGTCTGAGGTGCACCCATGGAGAGCCGAGGCGCAGGCACTCCTCGCAGCCCTGGGGGGTGCGCGGCGTCACCGGGCGCACGAGCGAGAGGTGCGGGTCGGGTTGCATCATGACGGGCCTCCTTCCGTCGACCGGCGGTCACCGGCGACCGGCGATGGACTCCTCGACCCATTGGCGCAGTGCGGGGGCGGGCGCCGCCCCCGCCTGCCGGGCGATCACTTCTCCGTTGTCGAGCAGGAGCAAGGTCGGCACGGCCTGCACTTGGAATCGCTGGGCGAGCGCGGGTGCCTGGTCGATGTCGACCTTGACCAACTTGATCTTTCCGGCCAGCTGGTGGGCGACCTGCTCCAGCGCGGGGCTGACCATGCGGCAGGGACCGCACCAGGTGGCCCAGAGGTCGACGAGGACGAACGGCGTCGCCTTCTCGCCGATCTCCGCGAAGTCGTCGTCGCCGGCGTCGGCGATCCACGGGAGCGAGGCGCCGCAATTACCGCAGCGAGGGTGCCCTTCCGCTATTGCCGGCACCCGGTTCTTGCGGCCGCACTTGTCGCAGGCGACCGTCCTGGTCTTGTCCGCAGCCACCGGACTCACGCGGCCTTTCGGACGTCCGGCCGGGACGACCCGTCGTATGTCACCACCAGTTCACCGTTCTGGGCGTCGACCCGGATCGTTGAGCCATCCTGCACATCGCCCCGGATCAGAGCCCGTCCGACGAGCGTCTCGACTTCGTGGGAGATGTACCGCCGCAGCGGCCGTGCTCCGTAGACGGGGTCAAAGCCCTGCTGGGCGATGAGTTCCCGGGCGTGTTCGGTCAGTTCGACGGTGATCTGCCGTTCGGCCAGCCGTCGGCGCAGGTCGTCGAACTGCAGCTCGACGATGCGCTGGATCTGGTTCATGCCCAGTGGCTTGAACAGCACGATGTCGTCGACCCGATTGAGGAACTCGGGCCGGAAGTGGCTCTGCAGTTCGCCCATCACCAAGGCGCGGGCGTCGGGCTTGATCTCGCCGCCGGCGGTCACCCCGTCGAGCAGGTGGGCCGATCCGATGTTGGAGGTCATGATGATGATGGTGTTCCGGAAGTCGACGGTGCGGCCCTGTGCGTCGGTGATGCGGCCGTCGTCCAGCACCTGCAGCAAAGTGTTGAACACATCGGCATGCGCCTTCTCGATCTCGTCGAAGAGGACGACGGAGTACGGCTTGCGGCGCACGGCCTCGGTGAGCTGGCCGCCCTCCTCGTAGCCGACGTAGCCGGGAGGCGCGCCGACCAGCCTGCTCACGGTGTGCCGCTCCTGGTACTCGCTCATGTCCAGGCGGACGATGTTCTCCTCGGTGTCGAACAGCGCGGCGGCCAGAGCCTTGGCCAGCTCGGTCTTTCCGACGCCGGTGGGGCCGAGGAAGACGAACGAGCCGATGGGCCGGCGTGGGTCGCGGATGCCGGAGCGGGCCCGGATGATGGCGTCACTGACCAGCCTGACCGCCTCGTCCTGGCCGATCACGCGTTCGGTGAGGATCTCGTCCAGTCGCAGCAGCTTCTCCCGCTCGCCCTCCTGCAGCCGGGTAACGGGGATACTGGTCCACGCCGAAACGATCTCGGCGATCTCGTCCTCCGTGACGACCTCGCGCAGCATCCGGTTGTCGCCCTGCTTGGCGGCCAGCGCCTCCTCCTCGGCTTCCAGTCGGCGCTCGAGTTCGGTGAGCCTGCCGTACCGCAGTTCGGCGGCGCGGTTGAGGTCGTAGTTCCGTTCGGCCTCCTCCGCCTCCTGCCGGACCTGTTCCAGCTCCTGGCGCAGTTCCTGCACGCGCCGGATGGCCTGGCGTTCGGCCTCCCACTGGGCATGCATGGCGTCCGCCTCGGAGCGCAGGTCGGACAGTTCGTGGCGCAGTTCGTCCAGACGCTTTTGGCTGACGGGGTCGGTCTCCTTGGCGAGTGCCGCTTCCTCGATCTCCAGACGGGTCACCCGGCGGGTGATCTCGTCGAGTTCGGCCGGCATCGAGTCGATCTCGGTCCTCAGCCGTGCGCAGGCCTCGTCCACGAGGTCGATGGCCTTGTCCGGCAGGAACCGGTCGGAGATGTAGCGGTGGCTGAGGGTCGCCGCGGCAACCAGTGCGGTGTCCTGGATCTTCACGCCGTGGAAGACCTCGAGGCGTTCACGCAGCCCGCGGAGGATGGAGACGGTGTCCTCGACGCTCGGCTCGTCCACCAGGACCTGCTGGAAGCGGCGTTCGAGGGCGGCGTCGGATTCGACGTACTTGCGGTACTCCTCCAGGGTGGTGGCGCCGATCATATGCAGCTCGCCGCGAGCGAGCATCGGCTTGAGCATGTTCCCTGCGTCCATGGCGCCTTCGGCGCCTCCACCCGCGCCCACGACCGTGTGGAGCTCGTCGACGAAGAGCAGGATGCGCCCCTCGCCGGCCTTGACCTCGCTCAGCACGGCCTGCAGCCGCTCCTCGAACTCGCCGCGGTATTTGGCGCCCGCCACCAGTGAGCTCATGTCGAGGGAGAAGATCGTCTTGTCGCGCAGCCCGTCGGGTACGTCACCTCGGACGATCCGCTGCGCCAGGCCTTCTACGATGGCCGTCTTGCCGACGCCCGGATCACCGATCAGTACGGGGTTGTTCTTCGTCTTACGGCTCAGGATCTGGATGACCCGGCGGATCTCCGCGTCCCGGCCGATCACCGGGTCCATCCTGCCGCTTCGGGCTTCGAGGACCAGATCGCGGCCGTACTTCTCCAGCGCCTCGTAGGCGCCTTCGGGCGTCGCCGATGTGACGCGCTGGCTTCCGCGGATCCGGGTCAGCGCGGACAGGAACGCCTCCTTGGTGATGCCGTGCTCCTTGAGCAGCCGTCCCGCCGCGGTCCTGGATCCCTCGTCGGCCAGGGCCAGGACGAGGTGCTCCACCGACACATATTCGTCCTTGAGCCGCTTGGCCTCCTGTTCGGCCGCGTCCAGCAGCTTGGCCAGCCGCTGGGTGACGTACACCTGTCCGGGTGTGGCACCGGGTCCGGTCACCTTCGGCCGGCGCGCCAACTCGGCGGACAGGGAGGAGCGCAGCGCCTGCGTGTCGGCGCCCGCTTGGTCGAAGAGTCGCGGAATGAGTCCCTCCGGCTGGTCGAGGAGGGCGAGCAGCAAATGCTCGCCATCGACCTCGGTCTGGTCCAGCCGACCGGCGATCGTCTGCGCTTCCTGCAGAGCTTCTTGGGACTTCTGGGTGAGCCGGTTCATATCCACGTTTCATCACTCCTGGAGCCGGCGTTACTGCGCCTCAAGGCGGCCTCCAGCTCGCTGATCCGGTCGAGCAGATCTAGCACGAGGCCGAGGGAGGCGTAGTTGAGCGGGAGTCCGGCCCGTAGTCGTTGGATGCGGGCGAGCGTTGCGGGAGCGGCCGGCTCGAACCACAGCCGATCATCCGCGTCGTGGGTGGCCTCCAGGAGGCCGAGTGTGACGAACCGCCGGACGAGATCGGGATGCAGGCCGGAGCGCCGGGCGACGACGTCCAGGCTGAGCCGGCGGACCGGCACCATGGCGTAGCTGCGGACGACGACGTTGACGCTGCGCTGCTGGGCCTGCGCCGTCGCCCGGCGGTTCCCGGTGTCCGGCCCGGTGCGGGCGGCATGCCGCGGATCGTTGGTCATCCTGGCTTCCTCGGGTCGAAGGTGGAAACGGTGGCCAGCTCCTCGAAGAGCTCACGCTCCCGGTCGGTGGGTTTGGGCGGCACCATGATGCGGATCTCCGCGTAAAGGTCCCCGTTGGAGCCACGGGGGTTTGGCATGCCTTCGCCCCGCAGCCTCAGTCGGCGGCCGCTGGAGGAGCCGCTGGGGACGGTGACCTTGGCGGTGCCACCGGGGGTGGGCACCGGCACCGTTGCTCCGAGCGCCGCCTCCCAGGGCGTCACCGGCACGACGACGTGTATGTCCCGCCCCTCCAGGCGGAATCGCGAGTCGGGCTTGATCTTCACGCGCAGGTACAGATCACCCCGTGGTGCGTCGCCGCTGCCTTGCCCGCCCTGCCCGGCCAGCCTGATGCGCTGTCCCTCGGCCACGCCGGGGGGGATGTCGACGTCGAAGGTTCGCTGCCCACCGGGCCCGGCGAGGGTGACGCTGCGCCGGCCGCCGTGGTACGCCTCGTCGACACTGAGCTGGATCTCGGCCTCCTGGTCGGCGCCCGGAATCGGGCCCCGGGGCCCGCTCCTGACCCCGCCACGGCCGAACAGCCCGCCGAACAGGTCCTCGAAGTCGACGCCGGTGCCTTCGAACCCCTCACCGTAGTCCGACACGAAGCGGACCCGGCCGCCGCCGTCGCCGGTGGTCCAGCCTGACCTGCCACCACCACGGGCGCCCGCTCCCGCGGCCACCCGCTCTTCATAGTCCTCCGGGATCTGCCGGAAGTCTTCACCGAAGCGGTCGTAGCGCCGGCGCGTCCCGGGGTCGGAGAGCACGCTGTACGCCTCGTTTATCTCCTTGAAGCGCTCCTCCGCCTGCGGGTCCTTGTTGATGTCGGGGTGGTATTTGCGGGCCAACGTGCGGAATGCCTGCTGAATCTCCTCGGGGCTCGCGTTGCGCTGCACCCCGAGCACGTCGTAGAAGTCCCGTGCCATGAGGTGTCACTCCTGCCGCTTGCTGACCACGACGGCCGCGGGGCGCAGTTGGTTCTCGCCTTCGCCGTAGCCGGGGCGCACTACCTGGGCCACGGCGTTCGGCTCGACATCGGGGTCGTCGACGACGCCGACGACCTCGTGCCTGGTCGGGGCGAAGGGCACACCTGTCTCCTCGTACCGGGGATACCCGAGCCGTCGGAGCACATCGACGGCCTGGTCACGTACGGCTTTGACGCCCTCCACCACGGCGGACGGGTCGGATCCGGCGTGGGCGAGGGCCAAGTCCAGATTGTCGAGAACGGGCAGCCAGGCCGCTGCTGTGCGGGCACGCTCCAAGGCGCGTTCCCGTTCCAGCTCCTTTGCGTGGCGCTTGCGCAGGTTGTCCAGATCCGCGAGGGCGCGACGCCAGCGGTCCTGGAGTTCGTCGAGGGCAGCGGCGTGCTCGTCCACCTCCGGCGGTTCGGGATGCGGCATCTCGGTCAGCTCGTCCTGAGGCGTCGTCGGCTCCTGTTCGGTGGACATGACCACACATCAACTCTTGTGGAATTCTGCGTCGATGACGTCGTCGTCGGAACTGCTCGAGCCGCTCGCGGGACCCGCCGCTCCCGCTCCCGCACCCTCCCGGTCCTGCGCGGTCGGCCCCGCACCCGCCTGCTGCGAAGCCAGCCCGGCGTGGATCTGCTGCAGCTCGGAGGTCAGCGATCGGACCTTGTCCAGCGGTGCTTCCTCCTTGACGGCCTCCCGGGCTTCGGTGACGAGCATCTCTGCCCGTGCCTTCTCGTGCGCCGGTGCGGCGTCGCCCAGGTCGTTCAGCCGGCGTTCGACCTGATAGGCCACGGCGTCCAGCTCATTGCGGGCGTCCACGGCCTCGCGCAGCGCCTTGTCCTCGCCGCGGTGTTGCTCGGCCTCCTGGACCATCCGCTCGACCTCGCTCTGGTCGAGGTTGGATCCCTCACTGATGGTGATGGACTGCTCGGCGCCGGTGTCCTTGTCGCGTGCGGTGACGTTCAGGATGCCGTTGGCGTCGACGTCGAATATGACCTCGATCTGCGGCTCGCCCCGGGGCGCGGGCCGGATGTCCTTGAGCTGGAAACGCCCGAGGACGCGGTTGTCCGCCGCGAGCTCGCGCTCTCCCTGCAGGACGACGACGTCGACGGCTTCCTGGTTGTCCGCGGCTGTGGAGAAGGTCTCCGTGCGGCGGACCGGGATCGTGGTGTTCCGCTCAATGATCTTGGTCATGACACCGCCGCGGGTCTCCACCCCCAGCGACAGCGGGATCACGTCGAGCAGCAGCACGTCCTTGACCTCGCCCTTGAGCACGCCGGCCTGGATCGCGGCGCCCATTGCCACGACCTCGTCGGGGTTGACGCTCATGTTCGGGTCCTTGCCACCGGTCAGCCGCCGGACCAGGTTCTGGACGGCGGGGATGCGGGTGGAGCCGCCCACGAGGATGACCTCGTCGATGTCGCTGTCGGTGACCTTGGCGTCGGCCATCGCCTGCTTGACCGGCTCCATGGTCCGCTCGACCAGGTCCGCCGTGATCTGCTCGAAGGTGGACCGCATGACCGTCTCGGTCAGGTGCTTGGGGCCGGAGGCGTCAGCGGTGACGAACGGCAGGCTCACCTGCGTCTGGGTTACTGAGCTCAGCTCGGTCTTGGCCTTCTCCGCGGCTTCGAACAGTCGCTGCAGTGCCTGCGGGTCCTTGCGCAGATCGATGCCGTTCTCCTGCTGGAACTTGTCCGCGAGGTGGTCCACCAGGCGCCGGTCGAAGTCGTCGCCACCCAGATGGCTGTCGCCCGCGGTGGACCGTACCTCGACCACGCCGTCACCGACGTCGAGCAGGCTGACATCGAAGGTGCCGCCACCCAGGTCGAACACGAGTACGGTCTCGTGCCCTTTCTTGTCCAGCCCGTAGGCGAGCGCCGCTGCAGTCGGCTCGTTGATGATGCGCAGCACCTCAAGGCCCGCGATGCGCCCGGCGTCCTTCGTCGCCGTGCGCTGGGCATCGTTGAAGTAGGCGGGCACGGTGATGACCGCCTCCGTCACCCGCTCCCCCAGTTGCTTCGCGGCGTCGTCGGCGAGCTTGCGCAGCACCTGTGCGCTGATCTCCTCCGGCGCGTACAGCTTGTCGCGCACCTTGAAGCGCGCATTGCCGTGATCATCGCTGACGACGTCGAAGCCGACGGCCTTCGCCTCGTCGGAGATCTCGTCGTAGCGGCGACCGATGAAGCGCTTGGCCGAGTAGATGGTGCCCTTGGGATTGAGGATCGCCTGACGGCGGGCCAGCTGGCCCACAAGCCGTTCGCCGGTGTCGGTGAACGCGACGACCGAAGGGGTCGTGCGGCTGCCCTCAGAGTTGGGGAGAACCGTCGCCTCCCCGCCCTCCCAAGCGGCGATCACCGAGTTCGTGGTCCCGAGGTCGATTCCGACTGCCTTAGCCATGAGCTACTCCTTCGTCGAAGCCCGCGGACGAGTTCGAGCGCCAGATGTCGAGGGTTTCACCTATCGGCGGCCGGTTGTACCGACTGCTTGCTCCCGAGCTGGTCGAGCAGCCCGGCGGCGCGATCGGCCACCTCGGCGTCCACGACAACCTCGTAGCGGGTGGGCTGCATCGCACTCACAGAGGCGAAATCGCGACGCCCACGCTGCATCGCGTACATGACCAGCCCGAGCACCGCGCCGACCACAGCACCGAAGATCAGCCCGTAGAGCGCCAGGCGCAGGGACGACAGCACCGGGTCGAGCCAGTTGAGGAGTCCGAAGAGCCAGCCGATCAGGACACCGGGGATCGCCCCGGACGCAGCGCCGCTCAGCGCAGCCTTGCCGAAGTTGAGGCGGCCGACCACTTGTTCGACGAGTTGCAGATCGTGACCGACGATGGCGACCCGTTCGACGGGAAAACCCTGGTCGGACAGGTAGTCGACCGCTCGTTCCGCCTCCGCGTAGGTGGCGTACGAGGCGATCGTCCGACGATTCCGCTCGTCCATTTCCATCTCCTCCGGACAGCGCCAAGCGCCACTGGCTCACGATGACTGCTCCAGCGTCGCGACCGGAGGCGCTCCGTAGCCTGCGCCTACGGGGCCCAAATCTCGGCGGACTCTTGACCTACCAGAGCAATTCATTTAGAAAAGCAGCAAATCAGGGCAATATACGCATAACTGAGTAGCCTGGTGAGGTGCAGCGGGGGCTGGTTCTCCAGGAAGGGCCCGCCATGACTGCGACCTCGGGCAAGGCCGACCCGGCTCAGCGGAAGACCTGGGGCCGCGAACACCTCGCCAACCTCTACAGCCTGTTCGTCCTCTCAATGATCATGAACGAGGGGCAGGACGAGAGTGACATCCTGCAGCTCGCCCTGACCTCCGTGCCCGCACTCGGGCCGTGCCAGGCCGAGGCGGGCTTCCTCACCTCCGGCGAGCGCCTGATCCGCACACCCGCCGAATGGCCGCACACCGACTCCCACCTCGACGATCAGCTCCAGCACCTGGGCGGCGAGGAAGGGCCGATCCCGGTGACGGGTGGGGAGTGGGGTTGGGCCTTCGCCCTGCACACCAGCGGCGGCAGCATCGGCTACCTGGTGGTCAGCGCACCGTCGCGGCCCACCAGCGACGACCGTTTCCTGATCCAGATCCTCGCCCGGCAGACCGCGGCGGCCCTGTCGAACGCCACAGCCCGGCGGAGGGAACGCGACTATGTCGCTGAGCTGCGGCAGCTCAATGACGACCGAGCGGCCGTGAACGCCCGGCTGGCCATGTCCGTCTCCGACCTGGAGCACCAGCGCTCCGTCCACGAGGTACTCAGCGAGGCGACGGCAAGCGGTAGCGGTGTGGCAGGCATCGCCGAGGCCGTCCACCGGCTCACCGGCTACCCCGTCGCCGTCGAAGACCGTTTCGGCAACCTCCGCGCCTGGGTGGGCCCGGGCCGTCCCCATCCGTACCCGAAACCCGATGCGACAGCGCACGAGCAACTTCTTCAGGAAACAGCCCGCCGGCTACGGCCGGTGCGGGTGGGGGAACGTCTCATCGCCCTGGCCCAGCACCGTGGCGAGGTCCTCGGTGCCATGGTCCTGATCGACGCCGGGGGGAACACCGGAGAGAAGGAGGAATTCACTCTCGACTACGCGTGCACCGCGCTGGCCCTGGAGATGGCCCATCTGCGGAATCTGGCTGATGTCGAGCTGGGGCTGCGCCGCGAACTGGTGGACGATCTGATCACCGGCACCGACAACGAGAGCGCCTACGCGCGGGCCGCCGCCGTCGGCCATGACCTGCACGGCCCTCATTATCTGGCTGCGGTGCAATGGGTGGGCAGAGTGACCGACGACGCGTTCATCCAGGCGGTCGGCCGGTCGGCCGCGAGCCTGCGGATGAGGGCTTTGGTGACCAGACGGTCGGGAATGGCCGTCCTGGTGTTCCAGGGGCGTCCGCGGGCAGATGCCCTGCACCGGGCAGCGGTCCGCGAACTGGGCTCACCCACCGGATCGATCGGCGTGGGTGGGCGCTGCGACACCCCTGGAGACATCCCGCGCTCGTTCGAGGAAGCGCTCCGGGCACTTGAGGTCCGCCAGCGCTCGCAGTACCCCAATGGCGCCACGACCTTCGACGAACTCGGCCTCTACCGCATCCTCGGGCCAGGAGGCGATTACCGCGATGTCGAACAATTCGTCCGTGAATGGCTCGGCCCGCTCCTGGACTACGACACCGCACACCAATCGGAGCTGGTCGAGACCCTCTCCCAGTACTTCGAGTGCGGCGGCAACTACGACGGCACGGCCGCCGCCCTGGCCATCCACCGCAGCACCCTGCGCTACCGGCTGCAGCGCATCCGCGAGGTCAGTGGCAGCGACCTCGCGGACGTCGACAGCCGGCTGAACCTGCACGTCGCCACCCGGGTATGGAAGGTCTTGGGCGGCTCACCCCGATGAGGAGAGATGGACGAGCGCAGAGTGCAAACCCCCGCACCGATCATCGCTTCGGTAGGCCGAGTGCCGCTGGCTCCGGGTGACCATGTCTGCGCCCTGTACCGGGGGCGCGCCGAGCGAGAGCAGCTCCTGACACCGTTCTTCGCGGACGGCCTGAGCCAGGGACACGTCTGTCTCCTTCTGGCCGCGGAAGGCGAGGGCCGGGCGTTTCGCGACGTACTGGCCGCGAAGGTCCCCACGGTCGGCTCGGACACCGACAACCTCCAGACCAAGGGTCCGAAGGAGAGCTATCTGCGGAACGGATCTTTCGACGGCGATGACATGCTGGATCTGCTGTACGCCTGGTCCGACAGCATGTTCCCGGCCGGCAACAGCACCTTCGGCCGCCTGGCCGCCGACATGAGCTGGGCAGGGCCCCTGGTGCGGTCCGCCTTCCTCCACGACCTGGTCCGGTACGAGGTGAAGGCAACGCGCTGGTTGAGGTCCTATCCCCAGGTGGGAATGTGCCTGTACGACCTGGAGCTGTTCAGCGGTGACCTGATCATCCCCCTGGTCAAAGCTCATCCGAAGGTCTGGCTCAGCGGGATGGTCGTGGAGAACCCGTACTACCTGGGTCCCGAAGGGGAACCTGGACCGACGGCCGCCGACGAAAACTGACGCGGGCCTGCGCCGGTGGCCGGTGATGACCGGCCGGGCGGGCGTTGCGCAGATCACTCCCGGGGGCTCTCGCCCTGCGCGATTTCGATGCTGGTGTGCAGGTCGTGGGCGGCTTCCAGCGCCGAACCAGCCGAGAGGGCCAGGCACGCCAGGAGGGCAGTGGCGATGACGCGACTGGTCCTTCGCCGTGCCTGCGCCGCTTCCGCTCCGTGGTCGAGCAGGGCGGCAACACGGCGCGGTACGGGGCCCGCCGCCGCGGCCAGCGCGAAGCCCGGGCGTCCCGCACCAGGTGACGGCATGGCGCGGATGGCCAGGGCCGCCCTGCCAATCGCCCGGGCCGCGAGGTGACGGTCACCGACGGCACGGGCGGCGGCCTCATCCGCGCTGCGCTCCAGCGCGTAGCTGAGCGGCTCGCGCAGGGCGCGCAGGCCGGGATGACACAGAGCTGCCAGGTCCACCACCGCCACGAAGAGGTGGTGGTGGCCCCTCAGGTGGGCACGTTCGTGAGCGAACAGGGCCTCGCGTTCGGCCGCGGAGAGGGCGCGCAGCATGCCGGTGGTCACCACGATCCTGCCCGGACGGCCGGGCAGGGCATACGCATCGGGGCTGTCGTCCTTCAGCACGACAAGCTCGCCGTCCGCACCTACTGCCAGCCGCCTCGCGTAACAGAGCTGAGCCCAGCGCCGACGCAGCCCGCGCACCAGCACAGTGGTGCACCACGCCAGGAGAGCCAAGGCGATCAGCGCCACGGCCACGACCGCGTCGGGCGAGCCTGTCGCGAGCGGGGTGAGCAGTTCGCCCAGAGCGGCGACGGCCTGCACGTGGGTGGCACCGGGAATGACGAGCAGGGCAAGAGCAGCCGTACTGCAGACGGCAAGGCCCGCGGCTGTGACGGTGAGCATCCACGCCGCCTGCCTCGGGGTAAGGCAGGAGACCAGCCGCAGGCCTGCGGGCCCGGCGAGGAAGGGCACAAGCAGCGGTACCCACACCAGGTAGATCATGCGGCGCCCCCATCGAGGAGCGAGCGCAGCAGCCGCTCGTCGTCATCGCTGAGCCGGGAGACGAAGCGGGTCAGCACCGCGTCGCGGTCATCGTCCTTCTCCAGCTCCGCATGCATGCGCCGGGCGGTCAGGCCCGCGGCGTCCTCGGTCGGCGTGTAGGCGTACCCGCGACCGGCGCGCACGCGGGTCACGGTGCCCTTGTCGTACAGGCGGGACAGGATCGTCGTGACGGTCGTCCGCGCCAGTGACGCACCCAGCGATTCCTGCACCTGGGCCGGGGTCAGCGGTCCGTCGGCAGCCCACAGGGTGGCCAGCACAGTGGCTTCCAGCTCGCCGGCCGGCCGCCGCTCCGCGTTCGTGTCACTCATGGGAACCATCCTCCCGCATCCGTCGTCTACAGTGAAGTAGACCGTCTACATCGCTGTAGTCAACCGGGCCGTCGCCAGCATGGCCCTGCCACCATTATGGGAGCAGCTTCCTATGGCCGTATCCGTCCTCGCGACAGCGCCGCAAGCCGTGAACTTTCTTGACGCGGGGTCATTGCTGTCGGCCTTCGGTGCCCTAGGCATCGCGGTCGTCCTCTTCGCCGAGACCGGGCTCCTGGTCGGTTTCTTCCTGCCGGGCGACTCCTTGCTGTTCACCGCGGGCCTGCTGTGCGTGCCCGGTACGCACGGCCCGGCGCACCTCTCGCTTCCCCAAGTCCTCATCGCAGCGGTCGTCGGGGCCCTGCTGGGCGCGCAGGTCGGCTACTGGATCGGCCGCCGCGGCGGCCGGACGCTGCTGGATCGCAGCCGCAGCCGCAAACTCCACGAAGGCGCCGACCGGGCCGAGGAACTGCTGAACCGCTACGGGCATGCCAAGGCGATCATGCTGGCACGCTTCGTTCCCGTCGTGCGCACCGTGCTCAACCCGCTGGCCGGCGCCCTGAATGTGCCTGCTCGCGTCTTCACGCTCTGGCAGGTCATCGGAGGTCTCATCTGGACCGTCGGCCTCGTGCTCGCCGGATACGCACTGGGCTCCTCGGTCCCCAACGTGGACCGCTACCTGTTGCCGATCGTGGCCTTGATCGTGATCATCTCCCTCATCCCTCTGGTCGCAGAGACGATGCGCTCCCGCTCCCGCCGCGCATCCGAGGGAGGAGCACGTTGATCGCGTACGCCATGGACGGACCCTCCGTCGACGGAGCCTTGTACACGTCCATAACCGACCTCGCCCAGCGCGCACCGGCTTGGCTGGACTCCCTGATCTCTGCCTGGTCCACCTACGGCACCGCGCTGTTCGCCGTGCTCATGCTGGCGGCCTGGTGGCGCGCGCGGCGCGCCGCCTCGCCACTGACCGCGATGGCACTGGCCGCCCCACTCATCGTCGTCGCAGCGTATGTCGCCGACAGCCTGATCAAGTCGCTGGTCCGCGAGCAGCGGCCCTGCCAGACCCTGCACACCATCACCCTCGAAGCCTGTCCCCCCATCGGTGACTGGGCCTTCCCCAGCAACCACTCCGTGATCGCCGCCGCAGCAGCCGTAACCATCTGGCTCACCCACCGCCGCCTGGGAGCCATCGCCATCACGGCTGCACTGCTGATGGCCTTCTCCCGCGTGTGGGTGGGAGCCCACTATCCGCACGACGTCGTCGTTGGCCTGCTCGTCGGAGCCTGCATCGCCTTGCCCCTGACACTCGCAGCGCGCCGCACCGCCCCATACGTCGACAAGCTCCGGAACACCCCAATGCGCCCACTGGTGGCACCACGATGAACCAACCCGCCCTGACAATCACGCACATCCGCCGCACGGGGACGCTGAGCGTCGTGGCGCTGTGCGGTACGCTCCTCGGTCTGCTGGCCGCGGTCGTCACCAGTCGGCACGGTCTGCCATTCACCCTGGACCGGAGCATGCACCTCTGGTCCGTGCACCACCGCCCCACCGTCGCGGTGGCACTGGCACGCGGCGTCACCGCGACCGGCACCGGCCCCTACCCCTATCTGTGCGCCGTGGCAGCCGGACTCATTGCGGGACGCGACATACGCCAACGCCTGTACGCGGCAGCGGGCGCGCTCGGATTCCTCGCCCTCGCTCAAGCCGTCCGCACCGGCCTGAACCACCTGATCGGGCGCCCCCGCCCCGCCCTCGCCGACTGGGCCACCGACGCCTCAAACTTCGCCTTCCCCTCCGGCCACGCCACCACCTCCGTCCTCATGGCCGGACTTCTGGCCTGGGCCATTTCGCGCAGAATCCGCCCCGCCCCGGCACGCGCCTGCGGCGCCGTGCTCGTATGCTGGGCCATCGCCGTCGGGCTGAGCCGGATCTATCTGGGAGTGCACTGGCCCAGCGACGTCTTGGGCGGATGGCTGTTTGCCCTGACGTGGCTCGGCCTCGGTACTGCCCTCATCCCGGTGTCACGGCTACTGCGCCAACACTGACGCCCGCCAGTTGCACGTGTGGCTGCAGGTGGCGGAGCTCGACTCGTTGATCACCAGGTCTGATCGTTGGTCCCTCCTGGGTGTCGAGCCCCGCCACCGTTGCAGTCCGCACGAATGTGATATTTCCTGCTTTGCATGGTTTTCGCCTGTACGGTTGGTGCATCCCTGGGCACGGTCGTAGCGTCGATTCAGGAACAGCCGCTGGACGAAAGGCACCACCACCGACGACTGCTCCTGACGCGCAGACCCTGCGCGGGGGCGAGTCAGGTGTACACGGAGGGCCACGTGGGCTCGAAAAGAGGCAGCTGGGGAGCCGCCATGCAGAGACACAATCTCAAGACAGCGGTCATGCTGTGTGCTGCCACAGCGCTCGCAGCAGCAGTAGTAGTACCGGCATCCGCATCCGCACGGGCACCCTCGCCCGCTCACGTTGTGGCCGTCGACTGTTTCTCGAAATCACAAGTACGCCCCGGCGACTTCTTGCTCGCCTGCGGGGACGGCAACAACCGCCTCACCACACTCCGATGGTCCAGTTGGGGACCGACGTCCGCTGTGGGCAGCGGACTCGACGTAGTGAATGACTGTCAGCCCTACTGCGCCGCAGGCAAGTTCCACTCCTACCCTGTCACCGTGAGGCTCGACCGCCCAGAGACCTGGCAGAAGCATCCTGAGCTACGGCATTTCACCCGGCTGCGACTCATCTACACCGACAGCACGCCACCGCAGACGCAGCGGGAAGTGACTTACAAACTCTGGGACTGACGATCCCAACTCCCCCCGGTCACCTCTGCACAACAAGCGGGTCGGGCCAACCCTCGGCGCCGCCAATGACGCCCTTGGGTGGCACTCCCGCCGCAGTGCCCTGCCGCCCGGTGGCTCTGCTCACCGCCGTAGTCGGCGGTTCACCACGTACGACGTTGCGCCACAGCACAACGTTCGCGCGGGGCAGCGCGCCGCCTTCGTGCCGGGCGCTGCTGCATGAGGGGGGCGGCCCGTAGGGTGACGTGCGTGATCGTTCGCGAGGGCGCAGTGAACGCCGGCGGTGGTTGGCAACCCGGCTATCCGGCCGCGGCAGTGGTGTTCGCCATCGGGATGGCCGGGACCACCCTGCCCACACCGTTGTACGGGCTCTACCAGGAACAGATCGGGTTCTCCGAGCTGATGGTGACCGTTGTCTTCGCCGTGTACGCCATCGCGGTCATCACCGTGCTGCTGGTGGCGGGAAACTACTCCGACGAGGTCGGCCGCCGACCGGTGATCCTGATCGCCATGGCCTTGTCAGCCGCGAGCGCGGGATGCTTCCTCCTGCAGAACGGTCTGCCGCTGCTCTTCGCGGGACGGCTGCTGTCCGGCTGCGCGGCCGGCTTGCTGAGCGGCGCGGCGACAGCGGCCGTCATCGAGCTCGCCGGTCCCGGGCAGAAAGCGCGGGCCGGGTTCGCCGCCACCGCGGCGAACATGGGTGGCCTGGGCTGCGGACCGCTGCTCTCCGGCATCCTCGCCCAGTACGCGCCCTGGCCGCTGATGCTGCCGTTCTGGGCCCACCTGGGGCTGGTGGCTGTGGCCTGTGGGATCACCTGGTTCCTGCCGGAGACCGTGGCGGACCCGAAGCGATGGCCACCTCTGAAGCCGCAGGGAGTCAGGGTGCCGCCCGAGGTGAAGGGTGTGTTCACGCCCGCCGCGCTGGCGGCGTTCGCCGGCTTCGCGCTTCTCGGGCTGTTCACGGCGGTCGCGCCGAGCTTTGCCTCGCAGACGCTCGGTGTGCACAACCTGGCTGTTTCGGGCGCGGTGGTGTTCTCCGTGTTCCTCGCTTCGACCGTCGGGCAGTCCTTGACACAACGGATCGGCGCGCGCCACGCGCTCCCCGTTGGGTGCGGCATCCTCGTCGTAGGCCTGCTGTTGGTGGCGTCATCACTGATCGCCGAATCCCTGCCCCTGCTCGTCCTGGGCGCGCTGTGCGGCGGCACCGGCCAGGGACTGGCCTTTCGCGCGGCCCTCACCCTGGTCAGCGGCGCAGCCCCGGCGCAGCATCGTGGCGGCACCATTTCGGCGTTCTTCGTCGTCGCCTACGCCGGGATCTCGGTGCCGGTGGTCGGTGTCGGCGCCATGGCCACATGGCTGGGTCTGCGTCAAGCCGGGCTGATTTTCACGGGCTGCGTGATGCTGCTGGCGGCGGGCGCGGGAACGTACGCTGCGCGCAGGCCGCCGACGGGGGCGTAACCGGGCGCCGCCCGTGAGGGCCGCGCTTCTTGCCAGTCCCGGCCGTCGGCAGCAAAGCGGCATCACTTACCGGCCTGCCTGCGGTGGCGGCCGGCCCCGACACGCCGAGGGCCTGCCATTCGGAGCCCAGCACGCCGCAGCCGTCATGCAGGGCCGGTCGGCAAGAGGCCGAGCCGACGCCTCCAGGCGGCGTCGTCGTCAGGACGCGCGCAGCTACGCCCTGAACACTGTGGTTACTCGAACCGCGCGGTGTCACCTGCCCCTCGGCGTACGATCTCGGCTCCGCCGCCGGAGAAGTCGATGACCGTGGTCGGCTCGGTGCCGCAGTCCCCCGAGTCGACCACGGCATCCACCACGTGATCGAGTCGTTCCTTGATCTCCCAGCCCTGTGTCATCGGCTCGTCCTCGTCGGGCAGGAGCAGGGTGCTGGAGAGCAGCGGCTCACCGAGGTCGGCGACCAGAGCCTGAGCGACGGCATGGTCAGGAATCCGGACTCCGACCGTCTTCTTCTTCGGGTGCAGCAACTGGCGCGGCACCTCCTTCGTCGCGGGCAGGATGAAGGTGTAACTGCCAGGCGTCGCTGCCTTGATCGCGCGGAACACGTCGTTGTCGATGTGCACGAACTGACCCAGCTGCGCGAAGTTCTGGCACACAAGGGTGAAGTGGTGACGATCGTCGAGGTTCCGGATCGACCGGATCCGGTCGATGCCGTCGCGACTGCCCAGCTGGCATCCCAATGCGTAACAGGAGTCCGTTGGGTACGCGACGAGCGCGCCGGAGCGGATACTGTCCGCCACACTGCTGATGGTGCGCCGCTGAGGATTCTCAGGGTGCACGTCGAAGTACTTCGCCATTCGCCGAGCCTACGTGATCAGGACAGCCGCGCTCAGGCGGCCAGGACGCCGCCGGGCCGAGGGCGCCCCCGGCCGGCAGCAGAGGTTGAACAGACAGATCGCCGAAGAACGTTGGGCAACCCGCGGTTCCCCGAACCCCCTTCCCACTCAGACTCGTGCTTGGAAGGCAGGGGAAGCTGGGTAATCATTTGATTCTTAGTCGTGAGACCGCCGAGCGTTCCAGCGCGCCGGGCCCGGAAGGCCCACTACGTGTTCGACCACCATCACCCCTGCCCACCGGACGAGTTCGGGGGATCCGACGAGCCATCAGGTCGGCCGTGCCGCACTATTGACTCCGAGTGTGATAGTCGCGATTCTCGTCGCACCGCTTGCGCGGGCCATGACAACGCCTTGCCGGGACGGACGTGGCCCCGGACGGCCCCGGCTCCTCGTCCGCACCATCCGCTCACCAAAGACATGAGTGATGACCATGACTCGACACTCGCACCGCAGGCATAGGCCCATCGCGCTTCTGTCGTTGCTCCTCACGGTGGTGGCCATGGTCTTCGGCACAGCGCCCAGTTCCTCGGCCGAGTCCGGCTGGTGGACCCCGGCCGCGCGGCCCGCGCCCGACTCCCAGATCAATGTCACGGGCGAGCCCTTCAAGGGGACCGACTCCCAGGGACAGGTACGGGGCTTCGTCGACGCACACAACCACCTGATGTCCAACGAGGCCTTCGGCGGCCGGCTCATCTGCGGCAAGCCGTTCTCCGAACTGGGGGTCGCCGACGCGCTCAAGGACTGCCCCGAGCACTACCCCGACGGATCGCTCGCGATCTTCGACTTCATCACCAAGGGCGGCGACGGCAGGCACGACCCCAACGGATGGCCGACGTTCAAGGACTGGCCGGCCCATGATTCGATGACCCACCAGCAGAACTACTACGCCTGGGTCGAACGGGCCTGGCGCGGCGGTCAGCGGGTGCTCGTCAACGACCTCGTCACCAACGGCGTGATCTGCTCGGTCTACTTCTTCAAGGACCGCAGCTGCGACGAGATGACCTCCATCCGCCTGCAGGCGCAGAAGACGTACGACATGCAGGCCTACATCGACAAGATGTACGGCGGCGCGGGCAAGGGCTGGTTCAGGATCGTCACCGACACCGCGCAGGCCCGCGAGGTCATCCAGCAGGGCAAGCTGGCCGTCGTTCTTGGGGTCGAGACGTCCGAGCCGTTCGGCTGCAAGCAGATCCTGGACATCGCGCAGTGCGGCAAGGACGACATCGACCGCGGTCTGGACGAGCTGCACAAGCTGGGCGTACGCAGCATGTTCCTGTGCCACAAGTTCGACAACGCCCTGTGCGGGGTCCGGTTCGACGAAGGCACCCTCGGCACGGCGATCAACGTCGGCCAGTTCCTGTCGACCGGCACCTTCTGGAAGACGGAGAAGTGCACAGGCCCGCAGCACGACAACCCCATCGGCCTCGCGTCGGCGCCCGAGGCCGAGAAGGAACTCCCGGAGGGCGTGGAGGTCCCGTCGTACGCCACGGACGCGCAGTGCAACACGCGCGGTCTCACCGAACTCGGCGAGTACGCCGTGCGCGGCATGATGAAACGCCAGATGATGCTGGAAATCGACCATATGAGCGTCAAGGCCGCGGGCCGGGCCTTGGACATCTTCGAGTCCGAGTCGTACCCCGGTGTGATCTCCTCGCACAGCTGGATGGACCTCAACTGGACCGAGCGGGTCTACCGTCTCGGCGGCTTCATCGCCCAGTACATGCACGGCGCCGAGCAGTTCAGCGCGGAGGCGAAGCGCACGGACGCGCTGCGCGACAAGTACAACGTCGGCTATGGCTACGGCACCGACATGAACGGCGTCGGCGGCTGGCCGGGCCCCCGCGGCGCGGACACCCCGAACCCGGTCCGGTATCCCTTCCGCAGCGCCGACGGAAGCGCCGTCATCGACAAGCAGACCACCGGCGAGCGCACCTGGGACATCAACACCGACGGCGCCGCGCACTACGGTCTGGTCCCGGACTGGCTGGAGGATATACGGATCGTCGGCGGCAAGGGTGTCGTGGACGACCTCTTCCGGGGCGCCGAGTCCTACCTCAACACCTGGAAGGCCTCCGAGAACCACAAGGCCGGGGTGAACCTTGCCGCAAGCTCGTCCGCCTCGGCCAGTTCGTCGGAGTGGAACCCGCTCACGAATTACGCACCCGACAGGGCCGTGGACGGCAACGCGGACACCCGCTGGGCGAGCGACTGGAGCGACGACCAGTGGTTCCGGATCGACCTCGGGGTCCCAAGCCTGATCAAGCGCGTCACCCTCAACTGGGAGCGCGCCTATGGGAAGGCATACCGCATCGAGGTCTCCACCGACGGCACGAACTGGCAGTCCGTATGGTCAACGACCGCCGGTGACGGCGGCCTGGACACGGCACAGTTCACCGGAACGTCAGCCCGCTACGTACGCATCCACGGGCTGGAGCGCGGCACCGGCTGGGGCTATTCCCTCCACGAAGTCGGCGTCTACAGCAGCTGACACCTTCGCGGCGGACATCAAGAAGGCCGCCGACGGGCTGGGCGGCTGACGCCGGTCATTACGTGTTGAGCAGTTGAGCACCATCGCGTCCCGGCGCCGGGCCTCTGGACGCACGGCACCGGGACGCGGCTCAGTCGGGGCCCTCCGACTGGGCGACTCAGCTATTGCCGAGCATCTTGTTCATCTGCTCGATCTCGGCCGTCTGCGTCTTCACCACGTCGTCGGCCAGATTCATGGCGGGGTCGTACTTGCCGTCCTCCTTCTCGGTCTTGGCCATTGCGATGGCGCCCTCGTGATGCTTGATCATCATCTCGGCGAACATCTTGTCGAACTCGGCGCCCTCCGCCGTCTCCAGCTTGTCCATGTCGTCCGTGCTCATCATGCCGGGCATGCCGGACGACATGTCGTGGCTCACGCCGGACATGTCCGCGGGGATCTCCTCGCCCCACGAGGTGAGCCAGACCGACATGGTCTGGATCTCCGGGTCCTGGGCGCCCTTGATCTTCGTGGCCAGGTCCTTGGTCTCGGTGGACGAGGCGCGCGTGGCGGACAACTCGGCCATCGCCACCGCCTGGCGGTGGTGCTGGATCATCTCCTTGGAGAAGGAGACATCCGCCGCGTTGTGGTCCCCGGCCTTCGCCGGTGCCGTGGTGGCGGACGACGAGGAGCCGGAGTCCATGGACCCCATGTCGTGCCCGCCACCGCCACAGGCGACCAGGGCCAGGGCGGCCACTCCGGTGGCGGCGACGAGGGCGGTACGACGGATCAGCTTGCGGTGCGCTTTCATGCGGGAACTCCTGGGACTGGTCTGTGAAAGAGCATGGCGAATCGCGGCGCCGCGCCCGGTACGGGCACATGGCGGCGTCGCGTGGCCTGCCCTATATCCGCAGGAGTTGCAGTTCTGAGAGAGAGGGAGGCGCCCTGCCTCCGCCGGGACCGCTGCCACTGGCGGTGATCGGTCCCTCGGCGCCCTCGGTATGGCCGATCGCTGCCGGGACGAGGGCGGGAAGCACGGGAGACCCGGCCACGCCGCTCGAGGCACACGTCGCGTCGGCGTGATCCACGTGCCCGCTTCGCCCGTGACCGTCGTGGCCGCACTCATCCGGCGCACCCGTGACGGCGGCGACATGCTGGGGCTCAGCAGTACGCACATGCCCCGTCATCTGTGCCGCGGCCGGTACAGACCCGAGGCCATGCATGCCAAGCAGCCCTATGAGCAGCCCGAACACGAGAAGCCCGCTGAGCCGCAACAGCGGTTGCGGC